>NZ_JAFCTX010000024.1:0-73496 GCF_049896245.1 Cypionkella sp. TWP1-2-1b2
CTGCAAAGAAAAAGAAGGAGACAACACACAGCTTGACCCCGGCATGAACCGAAATCCATAATCAGAGGTGGCTCACTTCTCGGTGAAAAACCCGGCTCACTTCTGGATGAAAATCAACACGGGGATCACATAGCGGACATCGCCGCTGGTTTGGGTATCATTGCTCATGTCATATCTCCTAATGCCGCGCATCCGGTATTTCCGGGGCGGTTCTGAAACGGTTCGGCCCCGAAGGACCAGCACAGCTTTTAGGCAGAGACTCGCGGCGGTTTCCAAGGTGCGACAGGCGACGACTTCGGCTTTTCCACGGTGAACCTGACCGAGACCGCAACAGCTGCACCGTCCCGATCAACCGACATATCGGCCAACAAAATCGCATCGAAGCATTTCTTGCCAAGCGGATCGCCAGCGGTCTCGCCAGTCGCACGCAGCGCGGGGTCCATGCACATCTCAACGCTTGAGATCTTCAAACAGCCGCTGCCCGAACGTACCTCCGCTGCCGTGCCAAGCATCGCCACAACGGCAATGGCGACAAGCAGACGGATCAATCGGGACAGCAAGGGCATGCAGGACTTTTCGGTAAGGGCAGCACCGTCATACCGGTAAAGCCAGCGGGCGGCCAGTAGGGCGGGTTTCGCCATCGAACCGGCAGGCTACTTTGGGCGCGACACCACCGCCGCGCCCAAAGCCAGCGTTTCGCTTACTTCACTTCGGCCTTGACCTTATCGACATCCGCCGTGGTCATCTCGCCAATCGTGGTGACTTTGCCATCGACGATCTGCCACAGCCGGAACGGCCCCGAAATATCGCCGTATTGGTCGAAATTCACCGGGCCAATCACGCCTTCATAACGGATCGCCTTGCCGTCTTTGATCAGCGCCAGCGCCTTGGTGAATTCTTCCTTGCCTGCGTAAATCACCTCGCCCGTCGGATTGACCGCCTTGCGCAAAGCCTCTGGCAGTTTCGCCGCATCCGGCCCGCCTGCGATGGCAATCGCCAAACCTACCAAAGCACCCGCATCATAGGAACGGTCCGCCGCAGGAGCGGCTGGGTCCAACCCCGAAAACGCGTTATAGTTGGCGTTGAAATACTCGGTCGAGGCCGAAGCCACACTGCCCGACGAGGTGCCATAAGCCCCGCCCAGATATTCCTTGCCAACAGCGGCGATGAAATCATCCGAGTTCATGCCGTCATTGAGCAGGAATTTCTGCACGCCACCTTGCGAAATCCACGTCCGCGCGATGGTTGCCCCATCCACCGGGTCGGAAATCAGATAAAGCGCATCCGGTTCCCCCGCCAAAGCCGCCGTGACTTCCGAAGCATAGCTGGATTGCTTGGCGTTATAGGGTGTTACCGAAACCACCGTGCCACCCAAAGCGGTGTATGGCCCGGTAAATTCCTTCACCAGATTGACTCCGAAGTCGTTGTTCTGATGGATGATCACGATTTTCTTCATGCCCTGATCCATCGCGAACTTCGCCGCAGCCACACCCTGCAACGCGTCCGAGGTGATGGTGCGGAAGAACACGCCATTGGTTTTGCCATCCTTGCCCAGCTCGGTCAGGGTCGGCGAAGACGAGGCAGGGGATACTTGCAGCACCTTCGCAGGCCCCGTCACCGAAGTCAGGATCGGGATCGACATCGGGCTGATGATACCGCCAATGATTGCAGGCACATGTGCTACCTGCACCAGTTGCGTTGCCGCATCCACCGCGAGGTTCGCCTGCGTCTGGCTATCGCGCGTGTCGGTTTTCAGCATGCATCCTGCCACACCGCCCGCGTCGTTCAGATCGCGAAACGCCATCTCGACCGATTTCGCTCCGGCTTGACCGTAAGCCCCGGCTTCACCCGTCAACTCAAGCACCAGACCTACGGTGATATCGCAAGCCTGCGCGCCCATCGGCATCAGGGCCGCAACGCTGGCTAGAAGTAACTTTCTCATGTCGTCCTCATCTGTTGAAATAGCCCTATATTATCCGCGCAGGTTCAGGCTGATCCGCGCGCTGGTGTCCGTTCAGGACGCCTTATTCAGATTGTATTTGATGATCTGACCGTGCCGCCCATGACGGTCACGCTCCAGAGTATAGGTGTCGCCTTCCGGCACATGCCCCTGCGCCAACACCGCCGCGATTTCCGCCCGGTCCTGCGCAGTCAAAGCCAACCCCGCCACCTTCAAATTCTGCGCCAGATGGCTGCGATTGCGCGCCCCCACGATCACCGCCGCCACCGCCGCACGGTCCAGCATCGCCGCACTCGCGATGGTCGCAATATCGGTGCCCTGCCGATCCGCGATCTGCCGCAGGCAGCGCAGCAAGGTCTGAAACAAATCCCAGCCGCCGAAATCGTCGATGATCAGCTTATATTTCGTCAAAGATCGGTTCTCCAACGGATGCTCCGGCTCTGCCACCCCCAGCCAACGATCCCCCAGAAACCCGCCCGCCACCGTGCCGTAGCAGAAAATCCACATGCCATTTGCGCTGGCCGCCTTGGCCAACAATCGCTCCGCCCGCGTGTCCAGCAGCGAATACTGCACCTGCATCGACAACAATGGCACCCCGGCCTCAATGATCTCCAGCGTCCGCGCAGTATCAAAATTCGTGCCGCCGATCTGGTCAACCTTACCCTCCAGCCGCATCTCATTCAGCCAACCAACCGCTTCCAGATAGCGCGGCACATCGTAATCCCACCAATGGAACTGCACCAGATCAAGCCGTTCCATCCGCAACCGCGCCAGCGAGGTGTCCACGCTGCGCCGGATGGTGGCGCGGTCCACCACCGCCAAAGCCTCCAGGTCCGGCACCAGCTTGGTATGCACCTTGATCCGCGCCAAAGCCTCTGCCCCGCGCGCATTGCCGTAAGCCGTGCGGAAAGCCCCAATCAACTCCTCCACGCCCGTGTAAATATCCGCGCAGTCGAAACTGGTGATCCCGGCATCGGCAAAGGCGATCATATCCTCAACCTGCTGCGTGGCATCCACCGGGCCATGCCCGCCCGCCAACTGCCAACCGCCGCGGATCACCCGAGACGTCGTATAACCGGGGCGCAATTCCAGCTTAGGAACACTCATTCTGCGGACTCCTTTGGCAACGGAACGGCGGTGGTATCCGCGTGCGAAAACCGCCGCTTGCCCAGCCGCGTGATGCGCAGCCGCGACGGGCAATGCGGATCGGGGCAGGCCACTTCGGCGTCTGAAGTCATCCAGTCATGCGGATGCGTCACCCGCTGTTTTGCAGGCAACAACGGCAGGATCGACGACAGGGAATAGATTGAAAAACTCTGCCCCGGCGGCATGTGCAACTGCTCACCAAGCAACTCAAACCAATCGCCGACCTTGCCGCAATAGATCTTGGCACCTTCAGGGGCTACCAATTCCACCCGCAGATCGTAAAGCTCAAACTCATCCATCAAAGCGCCCTTTCAAACGTGATCTCACAAGCGCCCGACCGCCTGATCTTGCCGCAAGCCTCTGCCAAAGCCGCGCGATCCTCAGCCCGCACCTGTGCTACCACCGACCCCGCCAACCAACCAATCGGAAACAACATCCGCGCGCCGGGGCCGTAAAACAGCCCAATGTCAAAGATCGCATCAGGATTGCCACCCCACATCCGCGCGGGCACATAGGCCAGCACAATATCCCCCGGTTGCGGATGCAAGGTGGCGTTTTCGGGCGGCAAAGCAGGTTCCACCCCCAGATGCGCCGAGGGGATCGGACAGGAAATTTCCGGCCCTGTCCACATTGCATGAATCCCCGGCACCACGCGCGGGCTTTCCAGATACCGCCACAGGAAAGCCGCGGTGACCGGAGCCTTGTCGGGGTTGATCACCGCCAGAATGTCCATGCCCGAAGCGGCGTGCGTGATGCGAATTTTCATGCGGCGATCTCTTTCGACAAAAGTTTCTTTCGTAAAAACGCGAACGGGCGGCTGATATCGGCGACCAGCGCTTTACGCGCGGCCTGCGCATTGCCCAAAGCCAAAGCCTCAATCATCGACAAATGAAAATGCGCGGAGTCACTCTCTCCCGCCTCGGAAAACGCGAAAATCGCCGCCCGCGTACAGGGCCCCGATTGCAGCCACAGGCTTTCGATCATCGGGATCAGCACTGCAGAGCCGCAGGCATTGTAAATCTCAAAATGAAACGCCTGATTAAGCGCGGCTTCCTGATCCACCGTCGCCGGATCGCCATCCAACCGCAGCGCCTGCCATTCCGCCATAAGCCCTCGCAGCATGGCGATATTGGCGGCGGTCATCTGGGGGGCTGCCAAAGCAATCGCCTCACCCTCAATCAAAATCCGCGTGCGCAGCAAATCGTCAATCCGCTCCAGCGTCATCGGCGGCACCCGGATCGAACGGTTCGGCAAAGCCTCCAGCGCGCGTTCACTGATCAAACGCCCCAAAGCATCGCGCACCGGCATGGTTGAGGTCATCAGCGCATCCGACAGCTGCCGGATCGTCACCACTTGCCCCGGCGCGAACAGGCCGCTGATCAAAGCGCGGCGCAGCTCGGTATAAACCCGATCCTGCACGCTTTCGCGCCCTATCGGAGCCAGCGCCAAACCTGCTTCACCAACCGCCATCTGAACCTCACGAATCATCTTGCCTGATCAAATTAGACGCCCATACTGTGATCAAATCAAGTGTGATCACAGATCAAACATCAGGATAGCCATGGCAGTTCTTGAAGCCCTTAATGTGTCCAAACGGTTCGGCGGTGTCACTGCCGTCGATCAGATGTCGTTCGCGGTCGCGTCTGGGGAAATCCTTGGCCTGATCGGGCCGAACGGTGCGGGCAAAACCACGATGTTCGATCTGCTGGCAGGCTCGGTCGCAGCCACATCGGGGCAGATCAAACTGATGGGGCAGGATGTGACCAAATCCCCGGCACACAGCCGCTTGGCAGGCGGCATGGGCCGCACCTTCCAGATCCCGCGCCCGTTTCCCGAACTGTCCCTGATCGACAACATGCTGCTGGCCCGCCAAAACCAAAGCGGCGAACGCCTGTGGGCGAATTTCACCTCTCCCCGCCGCATCGCCGCCGAGGAACGCGCCGCGCGCGATAAGGCTTTAGGCCTGTTGGACCTCGTAGCTCTGCGCCGTTTGGCCGATGATCCCGCCCGCATTCTATCCGGCGGTCAGCGCAAACTGCTGGAACTGGCGCGCGTGATGATGGCCGATCCCAAGGTGGTCTTGCTGGACGAACCCGCCGCAGGCGTCAACCCGACCCTCTTGGAGGTCCTGATTGACCGCATCCGCGAAATCAACGGCACGGGCGTCACCTTTGTTTTGATCGAGCATAACATCGACATGGTCACCCGCCTCTGCCACCGCATCCTCGTCATGGCCTCCGGCTCCATGCTGTGCCAAGGCACCCCCGATGTAGTCGCCCGCGACCCCCGCGTGATTGAGGCCTATCTCGGAGGAACCCCGGCATGAGTAGCCTCAACATGCCCATCCTTGACGTAAAGGGCCTGATCGCAGGCTACGAGCCGGGCCTTTCCATCGTCAAAGGCGCTTCCATCCACGCCGATGAGCGTGAAATCGTCGTCATCCTCGGCCCCAACGGTGCCGGAAAATCCAGCTTCATCAAGGCCATAGCGGGCCTCGTCCCCGTCACAGGCGGCGAAGTCCTGCTCGATGGCAAAGACATAACCTACGGCGCCGCCCACCTGCGCGTCCGCCAAGGCCTCGCCTTCGTGCCGCAAACCGAAAACATCTTCCCGCTGATGACGGTCGAAGAAAACCTCCGCGTCGCGGGCGGCGTCCTCCCCCGCAACGAAGTTCAAGCCCGCATGGATGAGACCTACACCATGTTCCCCGACCTCGCCCGCCAGCGCAAACTCGCGGCAGGCAGCCTCTCCGGTGGGCAACGGCAAATGCTGGCAGTGGGTCGCGCCCTGATCGTGCATCCCCGCGTGCTGATGCTGGACGAACCCTCGGCGGGCCTGTCGCCGAAATTTGTCGAAATGGTCTTCGCCCGCCTCAATGAAATCCGCCGCGCGGGTCTGACCATCGTGCTGGTCGAACAAAACGCCCGCGCCGCCCTCGCCATCGGCGACCGCGCCTATGTGCTGGTCGAGGGCCGCGAAGCCCACGAAGGCCGTGCCGCTACCCTCTGGGATGATCCGGTGGTGGCAGAGCTTTACCTTGGCCAGCGGAGGCACGCATGAACCTGCAATTCATCGTCGACGGATTAATCTCCGGCAGCCTGATCGGCCTCGGGGCCATCGGCATCACCCTGACCTATTCCATCCTGCGCTTTTCGAACTTCGCCCACGGTGATTTCATGGCCTGGGGCGCTTACGGCACCCTTTCCGTCGTCGCCGCCATCGGAGCCTTAGTCGGCACCTCCGCCCCCATCGGCGCATTATCCTTCGGTTGGCCCCTGATCGCCGCCACCCTGATAGGCATGATCCTCACCGCCTGCCTCGCCCTACTGCTCGACTGGTTGCTGTTCGCCCGCCTGCGCGACCGCGGCCAGTCGATCATCGTCGTCATGGCCTCGTTCGGAGCCTCCATGGCCCTGCGCAGCCTCTTGGAGTTCATCTTCACCTCCAGCCCGACCTACTTTTCACGCGGCATCCAGATGGCGATCCCCATAGGCCTCGGCATCCGCATCACCCCCGACCAAATGGTGATGCTGGCGACCACCGTGATCCTCGTCACCGCAATGCACCTGTTCATGTCGCGCAGCCAAACCGGACGCGAAATGCGCGCCTACAGCCAGAACCCCGCGCTTGCCCGCGTTGTCGGCATCGACACCGCCCGCGTCGTGCGCGCCACATGGATCATCGGCGCAGCACTCGCCTGCGCGGCGGGCGTTATGGTCGGCATCCTCGTGCAAATCCGCCCGCTGATGGGCCTCGACCTGCTGCTGCCCATGTTCGCAGCCGCCATCCTCGGCGGTATCGGTTCGGTGCCCGGAGCCGTCCTTGGCGGCTTGATCATCGGCCTGTCAGAAGCCGCCGCCGTGCAACTGATCGGCGCGGAATGGCGCGCTGCAATCGCCTTCGCCATCCTGATGGCGGTGCTCCTAGTCCGCCCGATGGGCTTGTTTGGAAGGGCGGAAAGATGATCGACCTCCTCGGCTACGGCGCGTTCTTCACCTCAAGTGCCTTGATTTTCGGCCTCATAGCACTGGGCCTCAACCTGCAATGGGGCCAGACCGGGCTGTTCAACGTCGGCATCGCAGGCTTTGTCGCCATCGGAGCCTACACCTCGGCCATCCTCACCACCCCCGACACAGCCGACCGCATCGGCGGCTTTGACTGGCCGATCCTCGCAGGCTGGCTCGCCGCCGCCGTTGTGACCGCCGCCGCCGCCGCCTTCACCGGCTTCGCCACGCTGCGGCTGAAATCCGACTACCTCGCCATCACCACCTTCGGCGTCGCCGTCGTCGTGCAACTGGTGGCGCTCAACGCTCAAACTCTCACCGGAGGCCCCTTCGGCGTCGCCTTCATCCCGCGCCCTTTCGCCGCCCTGCAAGACCAACCCGCACTGTTCAACTTCATCAACCTTGGCGTCATCGCCGCCGTCACAATCGCCGTCTACCTCGCGCTGGAACACCTCTCCCGCAGCCCATGGGGCAGGGTGCTGAAAGCGCTGCGCGAAGATGAACGCGCCGCAATCTCGCTCGGCAAATCCGCCCGTTCCTACCGCATCCAAGCCTTCGCCGCAGGCGGTGCCGTCATGGGCCTTGCCGGAGCCGTCCAAGCCCATTTCATCGGCTTCATCGCCCCCAACGGCTATCTGCCCACCCTGACCTTCCAAGTCTGGGCCATGCTGATGGTCGGCGGATCGGGCTCAAACCGAGGCGCAATCCTGGGCTCCATCGTGGTCTGGGCAATCTGGGTTGGCGCAGGCGCGTTCAGCGCTGCTGTGGTCCCCGGCGATTGGCAAGCCCGCGCCGCCTCGCTGCAAATCGTCGCCATCGGCGTGATGCTCTGCCTGATCCTGCTGTGGCGGCCACAAGGCTTTTTCGGCCCGCAAGGGCTGTTCGGAAAACGCCGCTCGTGATGCAAGAACCCGCAACCCTCTGGCACGCCACCGCTGCATTCGCTACTCTGCGCCCCCAAGTGAAGGGCGAAATCACTGCCGATCTTCTGGTGATCGGCGGCGGTTTCGCGGGCCTCTCCACCGCCTTGCACGCCGCCGAAGCGGGCCTGAAAGTCGTTCTGCTAGAGGCCAACCAGATCGCCTCCGGTGCCACAGGTCGCAACGCGGGCTTCGTGGTGCCAAACTTCGCCAAGGTCGATCCCGATGGCATCCGCGCCACTTTGGGCGAAGCCAATGGCAACCAACTGGTGCAAATGGCCGCCACCAGCGCCGATCTGGTGTTCGATCTGATAAGCCGCCATGCCATCGCCTGCGATGCCCATCGCTCTGGCTGGATACAACCCGCGCATTCCGAAACCGCCCTCAACCGCGCCAAAGACCGCGTCCGCCAATGGTCCGCCGAAGGCCGCCCGGTGGAATTTCTGACCGCCGCCGCCGTGCAAACCCTAACCGGAGCGCAGGGCTGGCTCGGCGGCTGGATCGACCATTCCGGTGGCGTGCTGAACCCCGTCGCCTATGCCCGAGGCCTCGCCAGCGCCGCCGAGAAAGCAGGCGCACATCTGCATGAAAACTCCCGCGTCACAGCCCTCACCGCCACCCCAAACGGCTGGCAAGCCCGCACCGAAACCGCCACCATCCAAGCCCACAAAGTCGTCAACGTCACAAACGCCTACGCCGATACCCTGATCCCCGGCCTCGCCCACAGCTTCTTCCCGCTGAAAGTGTTCCAGATCGCCACCGAACCCTTGCCGCAATCTGTCCGCCAACGCCTGCTCCCCGGCGGCCAATGCGTCTCCGACAGCCGCCGCAACCTGTTTACCTTCCGCTTCGACGCCGCCAACCGCCTGATCACCGGCGGCATGCACATCCTTGGCCTTGGCGCTGATGCACGGGTGCCAAAAGCCATCCACCGCCGCATGGCGCAAATGCTTGATCTGCCCGAACTGCCACCCTTGCAATACGCATGGTCCGGCATCGCCGCCGTGATGCGCAACTTCCTGCCCCGCCTGATCACCCCAGCCCCCGGCCTCATCGCAGGCATCGCCTGCAACGGCCGCGGCATCGCGATGACCACCGCAATGGGGCGAGAACTTGCCCTTTGGGCGACAGGCACCCCTGCCGAGTCCCTGGCAATTCCCGCCACTGCCCCCGCACCGATCCCGCTACACGCCCTGATGCGCCACGCCCCCAACGCCCTGCTGCCGATCAGCCAATGGCGCGACCGCATCGAAAGCCCCGCCGGACTAGGCCGTTGACCCCTGCCGGGCCAGAGGTGGTCTGAAGCCAAACTGCGCGCACTGCCCTGAAAACCACAACATGTTGTGGAAAATCGCTAAAAAATTGCAAAAAAAACACAAGCCTTTCCCCGCTGGGAACAAACCTGGCCGCCATTGCAGGCAGACCTGCCGCTTGTGCCACAACTCCCCCCATCAAGCCTCGCGTTTCCTAAACCCCTCAGGCTTGATCCCCAGCCGGTTCACCTTATCATAAAACGTCTTTCTCGGCAGCCGCAGCCGCACCATCGCCCGGCTGACATTCCCGCCACAAATCAACAAAGCCTCGCGGATCAGCCCCGCCTCATACCCCGCCATCATCTCCGCCAATCCCACCACTTCCTCGCCCGCAACCTCCCCCAAAGCAGGCAACCCCAAAGCCAAAGACTCCGCAAACTGCATCAATTCCCGCGCATTTCCTGGCCAACTATGGGTGGCCAACCGAGCCTGCGCCAGAGGCGTGATCTGTGGCACGGCCAAGTTCAACCGGCCGCAAGCAGCCAACAAGAAGTGCCGGAACAAGATCGCAATATCCCCGCGTCGATCCTTCAGCGCAGGCACATGCAGGGTCACCCCCGACAGCCGATAATACAGATCCGGCAGAAACGCGCCCCTTGCCACCATCGCGCCCAGATCGGCCTGCGAGGCCGCCAGAACATGCAAATCCACCGCCCGCGCGGCAGAAGCCCCCGCCGCCCAAACCTCGCGCGCCTCGATCACATGCAGGATGCGGGCCTGCTGGGCCAAGGTCAGCCGATCAATCCGGTCCAGAAACAACGTGCCGCGATGCGCCTTCTCCAGCCGTCCCACCAGCCGGGTATGACGCGCAGCACCGGGTTGGCCTGCCTCGGCCCCGATGAAATCCAGATCAAACCGTGCAGCATCCAAAGCATCGCAGGCGACATGCACGAAAGCGCGGGCATGGCGCGGACCTTCGCGGTGGATGGCGCGGGCGAGCAGGGTTTTGCCCGTCCCCGAAGGCCCGGTGATCAGGGCATCCACCCCCGCCTCGGCCAGCCGCGCCACGGTGTCGCGCAGATGCACCATCGCCGTGCTGTCGCCCAACAACTGCCCCACAGCCACCGGAACCCCGCGCAACGCCCGCAGCTGGCGGTTTTCCAGCACCAAAGCGCGGGCTTGCACGGCGCGGCGCAGCGCTGCGGTCAGGGCATCCAGCCCCACAGGTTTGGTCAGAAAGTCCCAAGCGCCATCGCGGATTGCCGCAACTGCCATCGCCACATCACCATGCCCGGTGAGCAAAATCACCGGCAGTTCGGGGTCCATCGCGCGGATGCGGCGGAACAGCTCAAACCCATCCATGCCGGGCATCCGCACATCTGACAGGATCACGCCAGCATAATCGGCATCAAGGCCGTGCAAGGCGGCGCTGGCAGAGGAAAACGCCTCGGGTTGAAACCCGGCGATGCGCAGGCTTTGGGTCTGCGCTTCCAGCAGATCGGTGTCGTCATCGACAAGGCGCACCAGCGGAAGCGCGGTCATGCGCGGGTCAGTCTGATGCGGAAGGTGGCACCCTCACCGGGTTGCGGGGGATCAACGGTCAGCTCGTTTCCCAGATCGCGGATGATATCCTGCGCGATCACAAGGCCCAGGCCCAGACCGTCGGGCTTGCTGGTGGCAAAGGGGGTGAAAAGCTGTGCGGCAATATCGGGGCGTAGGCCGGGGCCGTTGTCCACCACGCTGATCGTGACATGTGTGCCATCCGCCGCGACTGTGATGCGGATTTCAGGGTCGGGCCGTCCCGCCAAAGCCTCTTGCGCGTTCTGGATCAGATTGACCAACACCTGTTCCAGCCGCACCGCCTCGGCCCGCACCATTAGATCAGGCGACGCCCCTTCGATCACCAACCGCGCGCCTTCATCCCTGCGGCGCGAGGCGGTCAGCATCACCGAGGCGTCAATGGCGTCTTTCACGCTGACAGAACCGACTTGCCCGGTGGCCTTACGGGCAAAGCCGCGCAGATGAGTGGTGATCTGGCCGATGCGTTCCGACATCCGCACGATCTTGCCAAGGTTTTCGGTGACCTCATTTGGCGCGGTCTTTTGCAAGACCAGCGCGTTTTCGGCGAGCAGCCGGATCGTCGCCAGCGGCTGATTGACCTCATGCGCAAGGCCAGCCGTGACTTGGCCCAAGGTCGCCAGCTTGTTGGCCTGCACCAGATCGGCCTGCATCCGGGCCAGCCGTGCCTCAGCCGCGCGGCGTTCGGCCATCTCTGCGGTCAGATCACGGGTGCGATCTTCGACCGCGCGTTGCAGATCGGCGGTGTAGCGGCGCTCGGCGACGATGGCGCTTTCCGCCCGCCGCTTGGCCCGCCCCGCCCGCCAGATCAATGCGCCAAGGATGATCTCGAACCCCAGCGCAGCCCCCGCAGCCAAAATCCCGGCCTGCCGCGCCGGGGCAATTGAGGTGCTGAGCGTCAGCGTCCAATCCGGCATCCCCGGCACCGGGCGGGTCATGTTCAACTTGCCTTGCAAGCGCGGCATCGGCTTGAACCGTTCGTTGTTGGCGGAAGACAGCAACACCATGCCCGCGTTGTCGCTGACTCGGGTTTGATCGGGGCTGCGGGCCCAACTGGCTTCCAGCACATCAAACTCCATCTTGACGACCACGACGCCCGTCACTGCGGTGCCATCCGACACCACATGCGACAGGTACAGGCCGGGGCGCTTGCTCACCGTGCCAAGCGCGAATTCCAGCGCGGTGCCCTTCGCCATCGCCTCGGTGAAATAGCGCCGGAAACTATAGCTGGTGCCGACAAACGACAAAGGCTCGTCCCAGTTCGAGGCCGCAATCGCGGTGCCCGTGGTGTTGAGCAGGTAGATCACATTGCTGCCGGTTTCCGCACGCAACTGATCGAGTTTGCGCGAAACCCCCTGTTGCGCGCTGGTAGAGCCATGCCGCAGGGCATCCTTCACCAAGCCATCATCCGACAGGATCGCCGCCACCGCGCGCTGGGTCGCCAGCACGCTTTCCAGCGCCTGCACCCGCGATTCCGCTGCTGCTGCGGCCTGTTCGCCAAGCCGCGATACCGCACTGGCCTGACCGAAATAGAACACCAGCGCCAGCAGGCCAATCGCCGCACTGGCAAGGACAAAGCGCGTCAGCGCGCGGTTCATGCGAAGCATCACCTGCAACCTAATGTTTCTATTTCCACACTATCACAAAATCTATGTGTGGAAAAGCGCACAAAATTTCATGCCGATCAACACGAAAAACCTATGACATCAACGCATTGCTGTTAGTCGCCTCATTTCTACGCAGTAAGGGGGCGGCCTGTCATCATAGCGTCACAGACCAGTCATCCGCATGTTGGGAGGAGACCACAATGCAGATCAACACCACTTCCGTGGCGCAAGTGCCGCGTCCATTCTATCGCACGCTTTATTTCCAAGTCATCTTTGCCATCATTCTGGGCGCGCTGATCGGGCATTTCTGGCCATCAGTCGGCGAGTCGCTGAAACCTTTGGGCGATGGCTTTATCAAGCTGGTGAAGATGATCATTGCCCCGGTGATCTTTCTAACCATCGTCACCGGGCTTGCTGGCATGACCAGCCTGCGCGGCGTCGGAACGGTTGCGGCCAAGGCGTTTGGCTATTTCTTCGTGTTCTCGACGCTGGCGCTGGTCGTGGGCTTGATCGTCGCCAATGTGGTGCAGCCGGGTGCGGGGATGAACATTGATCCGGCCACGCTGGATGCCTCTGCGGTGCAAGGCTATAGCGAAAAAGCGCATGAGACGACGGTGACGGGCTTTATGCTGGGCATTATCCCGGACACCATGGTTTCGGCCTTTGTCGATGGCAACATCCTGCAAGTGCTGTTTGTCGCCATCCTGTTCGGTGTCGGTGTGATCCTGATCGGCGAGAAAGCCCGCCCGGTGGTCGATCTGTTTGAAACGATCAGCCGCGTGGTGTTCCGCATCGTCGATATCCTGATGAAGGCGGCCCCGATCGGAGCGTTCGGGGCGTTTGCCTTCACCATCGGCAAATATGGCATCGGATCATTGGTTAACTTGGCGGCTTTGGTCGGCACGTTCTATCTGACCTCGGCTTTGTTCATCATCGTGGTGCTGGGCACGGTTTGCGCGTTGAACGGCTTCTCGATCTTCCGGCTGATCTCCTATCTGAAAACCGAAATTCTGCTGGTTTTGGGCACTTCGTCGTCTGAATCGGCACTGCCTGCGCTGATGGAGAAGATGGAGCGTGCAGGTTGTGCCCGCCCGGTGGTGGGGTTGGTGGTGCCGACGGGCTATTCGTTCAACCTCGACGGCACCAACATCTATATGACTTTGGCCGCGTTGTTCATCGCTCAGGCCACCAATATCGACCTGTCCTTAGGCGATCAGATCACCCTGCTGGCAGTGGCAATGCTGTCGTCGAAAGGGGCTGCTGGGGTGACGGGTGCTGGCTTTATCACGCTGGCCGCAACCCTGTCGGTGGTGCCGACGGTTCCGGTCGCGGGCATGGCGATCATCCTTGGGGTGGATCGCTTCATGTCGGAATGCCGCTCGATCACCAACTTCATCGGCAATGCGGTGGCGACGGTGGTGGTCAGCCGCTGGGAGAATGCGCTGGATCGCGGCAAGCTTAACGCAGCACTACGGGGGGAAGACTTGCCGTCTTCGTTCATGCCAGTGCAAGATTTGCACGCCCCGGCGGGTTTGCAAATCGGCGAGACAAGCGCTGACTAAGGCCATCGCCTGACAGTTGACCATGCAAGACGCGGGGGCCAGATCGGCTGCCCGCGTCGCGCATTTCCACGGGTTGCCTGTGCCGCCGCAATCTGGCTGTTGGTTCGCGCGCAGGGACTCTGCGGCGATGCAGGGCAGGTTGCGGCGTTCTGTCTTGAACCTTTGCGATTCCAGATGCAAAGCTGCGCCTCGGTCCGATCTGGGCAAATTTCCGGGCAATCTGAAGCAAAAGGTGGCGGAGGGGAAACTTTCCGCAGGGTGTAAATGGCAGAGCAAGCAGCGACGGGTCAGCAGGCGAAATTTGTCGAGGGCAATCTCTTTCGCCATATCGCGGTGATGTCGCTGACCAATTCGGTCGGGCTGATGGCGATTTTCTCGGTTGACCTGATCAACATGGTGTTCATCTCGATGCTGAATCAACAGGATATCACGGCGGCGGTTGGCTATGCCGGGGCGATCCTGTTTTTCACGACATCCTTCGGCATCGGGTTGTCCATTGCTGTTTCGGCCTTGGTGGCGCGGGCGGTGGGGCAGCGCAATCTGGTGATGGCACGCGAGAAGGCCACGAACGGCATGATTCTGGGTATCGGCTTTGGCATTATCTTCGCCGCCGTGGTCTGGGCGTTTCTGCCGGGGATTGTCACGCTGATCGGCGCTACGGGGCGCACCCACGCGCTGACGGTGCATTTCCTGCGCATCGTTATTCCTGCGCAACCTTTCCTGATGGTGGGGATGATCGGCGGCGCGATCCTGCGCAGCCATGGCGACGCGCGGCGCGCGATGGCGGCAACTTTGTGGGGGGCCGCGGCCAATGCGGTGCTGGACCCGATCCTGATCTTTGGACTGCATCTGGATCTGACCGGGGCTGCGATTGCCTCAGTCGTATCGCGGATAGTGATTGCGGGCGTGTCGCTGATCCCGGTGATCCGGCATCACGGCGGCTTTGATCGGCCGTCGATAGAGGGGCTGAAAGCCGATCTCACCCCGGTCTATGCCATAGCCGGGCCTGCGATTTTAACCCAAGTCGCCACACCCTTGGGGCAGGCGATGGTGACACGGATGGTCTCGGGCTATGGCGAGGCGGCGGTGGCCGGGATGGCGATTGCCGGGCGGCTGACTCCGGTGGCTTTGGGGGTGATTTTTGCTTTGTCGGGTGCGATTGGGCCGATCATCGGGCAAAACTACGGGGCAGGGCGGATGGACCGGGTGCTGCAAACTTTCCTTGATGGGCTGAAGTTTACCGCCATCGTCGTTGTCATCGTCACGGCGATCCTGTTCGCCCTGCGCGCGCCCATCGCCGATCTGTTTTATGCGCAGGGACTGACCCGCGATCTGGTCTATCTGTTCTGCGGTCCGCTGTGCCTGCTGTTTTTCTTCAACGGCGCGATTTTCATGGCCAATGCCGCCTGCAACAACCTTGGTCGCCCGCTGATGTCGACCCTGATCAACTGGGGTCGCCACACCATCGGCACTGTGCCCTTGGCGTGGTGGTTCTCACACTATTGGGGCGCGCAAGGCGTGCTGATCGGGCAGGCCCTTGGCGGGGTGATCTTCGGCATCCTCGGTGTCTGGCTGGCTTACCGGATGATCATTGCCACGCCTGCCCGCATCTGAGTGTCGTAAAACAGTCGCATACCGTCGTATTCTTTTCACTTGCAAGCCCCACAGCCTCTGGGCTAGCTAAAGGTATCAGGATCGGGAGAATCCAGCAGGAAACTTCTGGTGCCGAAGGAGCAACCGCCCCGGTAAACTCTCAGGCTCAAGGACCGTTCTGATAACAGACTCTGGAGAGTGGTGCAGCAGCGCCCGCCGAAGGGATAACGATCTCAGGCGCCTAAGCCGAACGAGCGGTGATGGGTAAAGACAGAGGGGGCATCGTGGGGTGGGGATTGGCCCGCCTGATCGGTGTCGGTATGCGTATCCGGCAGTTATGGGGGCGGCTTTGGCCGAAGAATTGCTCAGATTGGGTCTGCATGATCTGCATGTCGCTTTGGGCGGCAAGATGGTGCCGTTTGCGGGCTACGAGATGCCGGTGCAATATCCCGCAGGCGTGATGAAGGAACATCTGCACACCCGTGCTGCGGCTGGCCTGTTTGATGTCAGCCACATGGGGCAAGTGATCTTGCGCCCGAAAACCAGCTATCAGGCCTTGGCCTTGGCGTTTGAATCGCTGATGCCGGTGGATGTGCTGAGTGTGGCGCAGGGCCGCCAGCGCTACGGCCTTTTCACCAATGAGACCGGCGGCATCCTTGATGACCTGATGTTCGCCAATCGCGGCGATCATATTTTCGTCGTGGTCAACGCCGCCTGCAAGGCCGCCGATATCGCCCATATGCAGGCGCATTTGTCGGACGACGCCGAGGTGATCCCGGTCACAGATCGCGGCCTTCTGGCGCTGCAAGGCCCGCAGGCCGAGGCGGCTTTGGCCCGCCTGATCCCCGGTGTCGCTGAAATGCGCTTCATGGATGTAGCCGCGTTGCCGTGGCAGGGCGCTGATCTCTGGATCTCGCGCTCGGGCTACACCGGCGAAGACGGCTTTGAAATCTCGGTCCCCGAAGCGCAACTGCGCCCCTTCGCCGATGCGCTGCTGGGTCAACCCGAAGTCATGCCCGTCGGCCTTGGTGCGCGCGATAGCCTGCGGCTGGAAGCGGGCCTCTGCCTCTACGGCCATGACATCGACACCAGCACCAGCCCGGTTGAGGCGGGGCTGACATGGGCGATCCAGAAAGCCCGTCGCACAGGTGGCACCCGCGCAGGCGGCTTCCCCGGCGAGGCGCGTATCCTGCAAGAACTGGCGGAAGGCCCCGAGCGCAAACGCGTCGGCCTGCGCCCCGAAGGCCGCGCGCCGATGCGCGAGCATACCGATCTGTTCGCGCCCGATGCCACGCCCTTGGGCCAAGTCACCTCGGGCGGCTTTGGACCAAGCGTCAACGCGCCGATTGCGATGGGCTATGTCGCAGCCGCGTTTGCCAACCCCGGCACGGCGCTGGAAGGCGAGGTGCGCGGCAAGCGCTTGCCTGTCAGCGTCGCGACCATGCCTTTCCATCCAACCACCTACAAACGCTGAGGACACCCGATGAAATACACAAAAGATCACGAATGGCTGCGCGTCGAGGGCGATGTGGTGGTGGTTGGCATCACCGAACATGCCGCAACCGCGCTGGGCGATGTGGTGTTTATCGAGCTTCCCGAAGTGGAAACCGTGGTCGCCGAGGGTGACGAGGTCTGCGTGATTGAAAGCGTCAAAGCCGCCTCCGATATTCTGGCCCCGCTTGATGGCGAGATCACCGAGGTCAACACCAAACTGGTCGATAACCCGTCGCTGGTGAACGAAGACCCAACCGGGGCCGCTTGGTTTTTCAAGATCAGGATAGACGATCTGTCGGTGCTCGATGCCTTGATGGACGAAGACGAATACAACGATTTGATCGGCTAAGCGCCCGTCAAGTCTACGAATTTTCTGCGAAAATTCCGGCCTCCGAATGCACGGGGGCTGGTTATTGCATCCTGAGGGCAGCCAAATGACCTTTACCCCCGTTGACTATGATCCCTACGATTTCGCCAACCGCCGCCATATCGGGCCATCTCCGTCCGAGATGGAGGCGATGCTGAAGGCGGTGGGCGTCACCAGTCTTGACGCGCTGATGGATGAAACTGTCCCTGCCTCAATCCGCCAAAGCATCCCTTTGGGATGGGCACCGCTGTCGGAACATGACCTGCTGGCGCGGATGCGCGCGGTGGCGGGGCGCAACAAGGTGATGACCAGCCTGATCGGGCAGGGCTATTACGGCACAGTGACGCCGCCCGCAATTCAGCGCAATATCCTTGAGAATCCAGCGTGGTATACCGCCTACACCCCCTATCAGCCCGAAATTGCGCAGGGGCGGCTTGAGGCTTTGCTCAATTATCAAACCATGGTCGCCGATCTGACCGGGCTGCCGTTTGCCAACGCCAGCCTGTTGGATGAAGCCACAGCGGCGGCGGAAGCGATGACCATGGCCGAGCGCGTCGCCAAATCAAAAGCGAAAAAGTTTTTCGTGGATGAGAATTGCCACCCCCAAACCATCGGCGTCATCCAAACCCGCGCGCAGGCTTTGGGCATCGAAATCATCGTCGGCGATCCTGAAACCCTGCAACCCACTCAGGTGTTCGGCGCGATTTTCCAGTATCCCGGCACTTGGGGCCATGTCCGCGATCTGACCCCATGGATTGACGCCCTGCACGCTGCCAAAGCGATTGCTGTGGTGGCGACCGATCTGCTCGCGCTTTGCATGTTGAAAGAACCCGGCGCGATGGGCGCGGATATCGCGGTCGGCTCCAGCCAGCGCTTTGGCGTGCCGTTGGGCTACGGTGGCCCACATGCCGCTTTTTTCGCCTGCAAAGACGAGCATAAACGCCAGATGCCGGGGCGGATCGTAGGCGTCTCCATCGACAGCCACGGCAACAAAGCCTACCGCCTTTCCCTGCAAACCCGCGAACAGCATATCCGCCGCGAAAAGGCGACCTCCAACGTCTGCACCGCGCAGGCTTTGCTGGCGGTGATGGCCTCAATGTATGCGGTGTTTCATGGCCCACTAGGTCTGCGCGCTATTTCCGAGCGGGTCCATTCGCTGACGGTCCGCCTGGCAAAAGCCCTGCGCGATGCGGGGGCGGAACTGCCGCAGAAGCAGTTTTTCGATACGATTACTGTGGATGTCGGCGTCGGCCAAGCTGGGATTCTAGCGGCGGCGCGGCTGGAAGGGCTGAATTTCCGCAAAGTGGGCCGCGATCATGTCGGTATCAGCTTGGATGAAACCAGCAACGAAGATGTTCTTCGCCGGGTTCTTCGTGCGTTTGGTATTCAAAACTCGCCCCCCGCAAAGGCAGAATTGGGCTTTGACGAAGCGATGCTGCGGCAGACCCAGTATCTGACCCATCCGGTGTTCCACATGAACCGCGCGGAGTCGGAAATGATGCGCTACATGCGCCGCCTGTCCGACCGCGATCTGGCCTTAGACCGCGCGATGATCCCACTCGGGTCTTGCACGATGAAGCTGAACGCCGCCGCCGAGATGATGCCGATCACTTGGCCGGAGTTTGGCTCGTTGCACCCCTTCATCCCCGCCGATCAGGCGCTGGGGTATCGCGAGGCGATTGAGGATCTGTCGCACAAACTGTGTGAAATCACCGGCTATGATGCCTTCTCGATGCAGCCCAATTCCGGCGCGCAGGGCGAATATGCGGGCCTGCTGACCATCGCCGCCTACCACCGCGCGCGCAAGGAAAGCCACCGCAACATCTGCCTGATCCCGGTATCAGCACATGGCACCAACCCGGCCAGCGCTCAGATGGCGGGAATGGAGGTGGTGGTGGTCAAAGCCATGCCAAACGGAGACGTGGATGTCGAAGATTTCCGCGCTAAGGCCATGGCTGCGGGTGGCAATCTTGCGGCCTGCATGATCACCTATCCCTCGACCCATGGGGTGTTTGAGGAAACCGTGCGCGATATCTGCCGGATCACCCATGAGTTCGGCGGGCAGGTCTACCTTGACGGTGCGAATATGAACGCGCTGGTGGGCCTAGTGAAACCCGGCGAGATCGGCTCGGATGTCAGCCACCTGAACCTGCACAAAACCTTCGCGATCCCGCATGGCGGTGGCGGGCCGGGGATGGGGCCGATTGGGGTGAAATCGCATCTCGCGCCGTATCTGCCGGGACATTCCGAGACGGGCGGCGACGGTGCGGTGTCTGCGGCCCCTTATGGCAGCGCCTCGATCCTGCTGATCTCTTGGGCCTATTGTCTGATGATGGGCGGTGAGGGGCTGACGCAGGCGACGCGGGTGGCGATCCTGAACGCCAATTATATCGTGGCACGGCTGAAAGGGGCGTATCCGATCCTGTTCATGGGCAACAAGGGGCGGGTGGCGCATGAATGTATCCTCGATACCCGGCCCTTTGCCGAGGTCGGCGTGACGGTCGATGATATTGCGAAGCGGCTGATTGATAACGGCTTCCATGCCCCCACCATGTCTTGGCCGGTGACAGGCACCCTGATGGTGGAGCCTACGGAATCGGAAACCAAGGCCGAAATTGACCGTTTCATCACGGCGCTTCTGGCGATCCGGGCCGAGATCAAGGCGGTCGAAGACGGTGAGATTTCCAGCGAGGACAGCCCGCTGCGGCACGCGCCGCATACTGTTGAGGATCTGGTCGCAGATTGGACCCGGAAATACCCGCGCGACCAAGGCTGCTTCCCGCCCGGCGCGTTCCGGGTGGATAAATATTGGCCGCCGATCGGGCGCGTTGATAACGTCTATGGCGACCGGAATCTGATCTGTATCTGCCCGCCTTTGGAAAGCTATATGGAAGCTGCGGAGTGAGGGTCCCAACTTGGGACCTTTTGGAAGTGTTTGTTATCAGCGGCTTAGGGTTGTCGATTTAAGATTTTGTTAAGAAATGGCCCCGCTAGGACTAAGGTGGGGCTATTTTCTTATACATGCCTGTTGGGTTCAGAGCCGCGGTTTTGGTGCCAAGACCCGAACTGAAAGAAAACGCTCTGGGAGAGCGTTTTTCGGTTTGTTGCGCATAAGGCTGAAAGCCGTTGAGCAAGGGGCGTTAGGCAGCAAGCCATTCCTTAGATAATCGGGCCGCGCCTGACTTGGCTGGCGCGGACTCGCGCCTGCCGGGGACAGGCAGGCGCGGCCCGATTTGGCGCGGGCCAAATCGAGCAAGGACAGAAAGCTATGTTTTTGGCCCCCCGCCCCCCACAATGCATCAAAAAGCGGCGCGTTGACCAAATCCGCCGAACCGCTTAGCAAAGCGCCATGAGCCTTCACGCGCCAAAATCCAGCTTCACCGCAGGGCTTGTCACCGCCCTGCCGATTGCTTTGGGCTATTTCCCCATCGCGTTTTCCTTTGGCGTTGCGGCCACGCGGGCGGGGCTGAGTGGGTTGGAGGCGTTCGGGCTGTCGCTGATCATCTATGCCGGGGCTGCGCAGTTTTTGGCGCTTGCACTGATCACTGGCGGGGCTCCGGTTTTGGTGTCGGCGTTCACGCTGGTGGCGATGAACATCCGGCATGTGCTGTATGGTCCGGCGCTGATCAAGCGGGTGGGGCCGGGCGCGCGCACCAAGCACGCTTGGACTTGGGCCTTTGGGCTGACCGATGAGGTGTTTGGCGCGGCGCTAGGGGTCTTGGCGCGGGGAAAAGTGGTGTTTTCCGAGGCGTTCATGTTTGGTCTGGGGCTTGCGGCCTATGGATCATGGCTCTCGGGCACCGCTTTGGGGGCCTATGCGGGTGGGGCTGCCTTGCAGACCTATCCGGTGATCGACGCGGCGTTGGGCTTCATGCTGCCTGCGCTGTTCTTGGCGCTGCTGTTGTCGATCCTCTCACGCCTGCAGCTTCCGGTGATTGCGGTGGCGATGCTGGCGACGGTGGCGGTGACGCTGGCATGGTCGGGCACGGCGGGGATTTTGGCGGGCATGGTCGCGGGCGCGCTGGCTGGGTTACTGGTAAGGCGCAAGGATGCGGTTTGAGATTTTGACTTTGGCATTGATCGTGGGCGCTTGCACTTGGGCGTTCCGGTTTTTCCCGACCAAGGCCGATTTGTCAGGCATCAAGCCCGATGGGATGCTGGCGCGGTTTTTGGCCTCAACCGGACCGGCGGCGATTGCGACCTTGTTTGTGGCCTCGGTGCTGCCGATGCTGAAGGGCGGTTTGCCACTGCCTTTGATCATCGGCACCGGCGCGGTGCTGGCGGTTTATGCGGCAATGCGCTCGGTCGTGCTGGCAACCTTGGCGGGCTCGGTGGGTTATGGGCTGGCGGTCTGGCTGCTTTAGCGCGACGCGCTTTAGGGTGATGGCTACTCACCCTGCTTTAGATCATAGTCGGGCGCAGGCTTTGTGCTAAAATGCGGGCGAACTGGAGATGATGATGTTGGAAATTGCAGCCGCGAAAGTGGTGGAAATTATTTACCTGTCGCGCGAAACCACTGCCTCGGCAGCGGCCGAGTTGCGCGGCTTGCTGGCTGGGTTGAACGTCGATGAAAAGGCGCATCTGACGGCGCTGGCTTGGGTCGGGCGTGGCACCTATACGGCGGATGAATTTGGTCAAGCGGTGGTGGTGGCGGAAGTGGAGGCCTCGGCCCCGACCGATGGATATCTGCTGGGCATGACCGATCTGGCCGAGAATCTTGAGGCCGGGTTAGAGGCGATGGGCATTGATGTGACCGGCGAAGAAGAGGATTTGCTGTAAGCGATGGCGGCGGCCAAACCCGTGCGCGCGGTTGATGGCCGCACAACTCTGGGGTTCAGATGCGACCGTTAGATCTTTCGGCATGGTCAAAGCTGTCGCTGGTGCAGCAATTCGCGCTGGCGGGTGGCGTGGTGATGTTGGTCTCGGCGGGTGTGGGCGGATCTGTCGTCTCAAACCGCATCGAGGAGGTGGTGGTGCGCAACACCGCCAACGCGACGGCGCTGTATATGGAAAGCTTTATCGCGCCGCTGACGCAGGATCTGGCGCGGCGTACCGATATGACCGAGGCATCGCGGCTGAAAATCGGCGAATTGCTTGCCGATACCGCGCTGGGCAAACGGGTGGTCAGCTTCAAGATCTGGCGGCCCGGCGGGCTGGTGGTGGATGCCTCTAATCTGGAAACCGTCGGCAAGCGGTTTCCGCCGACCGAGAATTTGAAGAAGGCTTGGAGCGGCGAGGTGCGCGCCGATTTCAACGACACCAAGGACGAGGAAGACGAGGCCGAGCACGCTTTGGGTATCCCGCTGCTGGAGATTTACAGCCCGATTCGTGAGATCAAATCCGGCAAGGTCATTGCGGTGGCGGAGTTTTACGAAGTGGCCACCCAGCTGAAGCAAGACCTGATCCGGGCGCGGGCGATGGGCTGGCTGACGGTGGCAGGCGCGATGGCGCTGATCGCGGTGGCGATGTTTGCGGTGGTTTTGCGCGGCTCTCGCACCATTGATCGCCAACTGAGCGCGTTGAAGGATATGGCGGCGCGCAATTTGGCGCTGCGCCTACGGGTGCAGGGCGCGGCGGCGCGGTTTGCCTCGGTCAATGATCAGGCTCTGCGGCGGATCGGCGCGGATTTGCACGACGGCCCGGCACAACTGATGGGCTTTGCGGCGCTGCGGCTGGATGCGTTGCAAGGGCAGGTTTCGGGCCAAGTCTCAGGCAGGGCGGCAGAGGATTTGGCCTCGGTGCAACGGGCGGTGAAGGATTCAATTCTGGAAATCCGCAGCATCGCCAGAGGTTTATCGCTGCCGGATATCGAGCAGAAATCGCTGGAGGATATTCTGCGTGGCGTCACCGAGGCGCATGCCGCCCGCACCGGAACGGCGGTGGCTTTGCACTGTCAAGCAGTCAGTGGCCTGCCCGCTGCGGTGAAAATCTGCTGCTATCGGTTTGTGCAGGAAGGGCTGAACAACGCCTGGCACCATGCCGAGGGGCAGGGCCAAGAGGTGCGGGTCAGCTTGCGCGGCGATCTGTTAGAGGTGCAAGTGCTGGATCGGGGTACTGGGTTCGCGCAACTGCCCGTTAATTTTCTGCGCGAGGATGCCGGACTTGGCCTTGCCGGATTGGCGGATCGGGTGGAAAGTCTGGGCGGCCATATCAGCTTTGCCAATCGCAGCGATGGGCCGGGCGCGCAGTTGCGGATGACCTTGGATTTGAAGGAAGCCCTATGAGCGTTATCCGTCTGGTTTTGGCCGATGACCACCCGATCTACCGCGACGGCGTGGCGCGCACGCTGGCGGATGCGGGCGGGATTGATGTGGTCGGCCAAGCGCAGGATGGCGAGGCGGCGGCGCGGCTTTGCCTGTCGTTGAAACCCGATCTGGTGTTGCTGGATGTCTCGATGCCGAAGGGCGGCGGTTTGGGGGCTTTGGCTCTGATCATGCAGATGGAAAAGCCGCCCTTGGTCGCGATGTTGACCGCCTCGGAAGATGAGGGCGATCTGATGACGGCGCTGAAGGCGGGGGCGGCGGGCTATATTCTGAAAGGGGTCGGGGCCAGCGAGTTGGTCGAACTGGTGCGTGACCTCGCGGCGGGGCGGTCTTATGTCTCGCCCGGACTGGCGGGGCGGCTGTTGGTGGCGGTGCGCGGCAAGCCGGTGGGCGAGCCCAATCCCTTGGCCGATCTGTCGCGGCGCGAGGAGGATATTTTGCGGCTGGTGGCAACCGGGCTGTCCAACAAAGAGGTCGGCCGCAAGCTGGATATTCAGGAAAAAACCGTCAAACATTACATGACCTCGATCCTGCAAAAGCTGCATGTGCGCAACCGGGTCGAGGCCGCGATGCTGGCGCGGATGCATCTGAAAGACTGAGGGTTTATCAGACCATAGGCTGGTTTTACCCGCGAAAATCGCTGGGCGATGGTCCCTGATGCAAGGGCGCAAGCTGCCGTAGATTGAGGCTACGAACAAACAACCTCATCCTATGGAGCCTATCATGTCTCATTCCAATCTCACCAAAATCATCGCGGCAGGCGCAGTTGCGCTGTCGCTGACGGGTGCCAGCGCAGCCATTGCGATGGTGCAAGACACTGTTCTGCCGCAGGTTTCTATGGCTCTGCCCGGCACGCCCAGCGACGACGCGCAGCTTTTGTCACGCCGGGGCCGGGGTGCCGATGATGCAGCGGGCCACACGCGCCACGGCAGGGGCAAGGATGACGGTGCGGGCCACACCTCGCTGACGGTGCCTGCGTTCGGGCAGGAGTTTGCCCGTCGTGGTCGTGGCGCGGATGATCCGGCGGGCCACATGCGCGGCGGCAAGGGCAAGGATGATGGCGCTGGCCATGCAGCGCTGACGCTGCCCGCACAAGGGCAGGAATTCGCCCGTCGCGGACGTGGCAAGGATGATGCCGTCAACCACGGTTGATCGCTTGGCGCGTGTTACGCAAAGCCCGCGTCGCAACACGATTTGAGATTGGTTTGCGCTGCATGCGGGCTGCATGGCGAGGGCGCTTTAAGATCAATACCAAACACGCAATGCCTTAAGGACCACAACATGTTGTGGAAATCGCGGTAAATATTGCAGAAAAACACAAGTCATTCCCCGCTGGGAGTGACTTTTGCGCATGTCAGGATTGGATTGGGCCGAAAATTGCGATGCGAGTTTGGACAGGACCTTTTTCGATGACGGGCAAAAGCGCGATCACTTGTTTATCAAACCCACATGCTTCGCCACCCCGGACGTGATCCGGCGGCTTCTGCTGCGCGACCATGTGGCCCCGGATCAGGTCCGTGGCGGCGTGGCGCTTGGGGCAGGCTTAGACGCGCTTACCCCAAAGATCATACTCGCCGGCTTCTTCCACCGTCACCGTGACCATATCGCCGGGGTTCAGGCCCTCGAACCCTTCGTCGATGAACAGGTTGCCGTCGATTTCCGGCGCATCAGCCATGGTGCGGCAGGTGGCGCCTTCGTCATCAACCTCATCAACGATAACTTGCAGGGTATGGCCGACTTTGGCCTCCAGTTTGGCCTCTGATATTGCTTGAGCCTTCTCCATGAAGCGGTCCCAACGCTGTTGTTTCACCTCATCCGGCACATGGTCGGGCAGGTCATTGCTGCGCGCGCCCGCGACGTTCTCATATTGGAAGCAGCCGACGCGGTCGAGTTGCGCTTCATCCATCCAATCCAGCAAGGTCTGGAATTCGGCCTCGGTTTCGCCCGGATAACCGACGATGAAGGTCGAGCGCAGGGTAATATCCGGGCAGACGCTGCGCCATGCAGCGATCTCGTCAAGGGTTTTGGCGGCGGCAGCGGGGCGGGCCATCCGCCGCAAAACGCCCGGATCGGCATGCTGGAACGGGATATCGAGATAGGGCAGGATCAGCCCCTCGGCCATCAGCGGGATCAGTTGGCGGACATGTGGGTAGGGGTAGACGTAGTGCAGGCGGACCCACGGTTTGGTCTCGCCGCCGAGATGGCCCATGGCGCGGGCAAGGTCAGTGATATGGGCGCGGACTTCGCCGCCCTTCCACGGGCTAAGGTCATGCTTGCGGTCCACCCCGTAGGCGGATGTATCCTGAGAAATCACCAGCAGTTCGCGCACGCCGGCCTCAATCAGCTTTTCCGCCTCACGCAGCACGGCATGGGCGGGGCGGGATGCGAGCTGTCCGCGCATGTCGGGGATGATGCAGAACTTGCATTTGTGGTTACAGCCCTCGGAAATCTTCAGATAGCTGTAGTGGCGCGGGGTCAGGCTGACGGCGGTGGCGGGCAGCAGATCAATGAATGGGTCGGGTTTGGCGGGAACGGCTTTGTGGACGGCATCGAGCACCGCCTCGTATTGATGCGGGCCTGTCACGGCGAGAACTTTCGGATGTGCGCCGGTGATATATTCGGGTTCCGCCCCCAGACAGCCGGTGACGATGACGCGACCGTTCTCGGCGAGGGCCTCACCAATAGCCTCCAGGGATTCAGCTTTGGCGCTGTCGAGGAAGCCGCAGGTGTTGACGATCACCGCATCGGCCCCTTTGTAATCGGGGCTGATCGCGTAGCCTTCGGCGCGCAGCCGGGTGAGGATGCGTTCTGAGTCCACGAGGGCTTTTGGGCAGCCGAGCGAGACCATGCCGATGGTGGGCTGGCCGGGTCGGATGGGTTCGCTGAAACTGGGTTTCGGTGCGAGGTCTGGGCGGAGCCCGAGGTTGGGCATGGGCGGATTTTGCGACATTGGGAAGGGTATATATTGAAACGCGGCGTCGCGGTAGGGGGTGCCCATGCGTGGACAGCGGGGCGGTTTGTGGCAAATCAAGCGGTTAGGCTGCGGGGTGGGTAAGGAATTTAAGGTTTGTGGGCGAGGTGGTTGTTTGAGGTGGCACCGCAGCATGGGCGGTACAAAGCCGCGCTGCACATTGTCCCAGCCGCAGCGAGAACGATTTCGGCATCAGATCAATCACCGCAGCAGCACCGCTTGCACCTTCAGCAGCCTGTTTGCAGTATTGGGGCCTAAGTCTCTAACAGAGCGGTTTTTATATCCAAGGTCACCGATATACCGGCTTTCGACCAATCATATTCGATTGTTCCCCCCAGCGACCCTTCGACGGCGTTGCGCACCAAGCTGCGGCCATAGCCTTTGCGGTCTAACGGGTTAGAGGCATCTGGACCGCCCTGTTCGGTCCAAACGAAGCGTACTTTATCTTCGACCTGCGTGCCTGATATGTCCAGCACACCTTCTTCCGACGAAAGTGATCCGTATTTCAACGAGTTTGTTGCAAGTTCGTGCACGATAAGCGCCAAGGCGGTTGCTGCATTTTCACCAACGCCCATCCTTGGAACCGAAATGCGGATGCGCCCGGCGAACGCGCCTTGGTTATCATATGGTGCCAGCAAAACCGCAAAAATATCGCCAAGAAGCGCCGCTGTGCCTTGATGCCCCGGCAAAGGACGGACCAGATCGTGTGCGCGACCCAAGGCCGTAAGTCTGTTCATCAACTGACTTGTCATATCCTCGACGCCAGAGGCGGACCGGGAGGTGATTTTAGCCAGCACCGATGCAATGGTCAGAAGGTTCTTCACCCGATGGCTCATTTCACCGGCAAGCAGTTCGTTGCTTTCTTCCGCCTGTTTGCGGGCGGTGACGTCGAGGAACACACCCATCATCACGCGCCTTAAGATGTCTTCATCGCTGCCGCGACCCCGCGCGGAAATCCAGCGAACCTTTTGTCCGATGAGTGTTCGGAAATCTATTTCATACGGCCCGACGATAGACCGCGTCGCCAGAAAGGCAGCCTGCACGCGATCACGGTCTGCAGGATGAATTTTGGCGGAAAGCTGGGCGAAAGTTACCTCATCCTTTGGACGAACATCCCACAATTCGATGCCGCGCTCGTCGAGGTCGAGTTTGTCCGTATCGACATTCCATGACCACAAAGCAATGCCCGCCGCGTCAACTGCTTTGCGCAGCGCGTTTTCGCTCCATCTTTCCAGTGGGTTGGATTTGCTGTCCACAGGACCTCTACAACTTGGGCGTACAACACTTATCGCGAAATCATAGATGATGATTGTCCGATGCCGTCAAGCGCCGAATTCCATCCCAATCGCGTGCGACTTGACTGTGTTGGACTTTGCCATTGACTGAACGCCGCTTTCTAAACGGCGTTCTGCCCCGTCAGCGGCTTACAAAATACGCCACGCCGCCCCGGCCTTGAGCCGGGGCCTCTGCTTATACCATGAGGCCCCGGCTCAAGGCCGGGGCGGCGAGGAGCGGGCGGGAATATCAGTATTTTCCCGGCACATACAACTCCGGCGGCAGGACTGCGCGCTCATACTGTGGATTAAAAACCCGGTTTGGCAGCGTCACGTCTTCATGCGGCACTGGTTCGTAGGGGAATTGCTGCAGCAGGTGGTCGATGCAGTTTAACCGCGCGCGTTTTTTGTCGTTGCCCTCAACAATATACCACGGGGCTTCGGCGATATTGGTGCGGGCCATCATTTCTTCTTTGGCCTTGGTATATTGCTCCCAGCGCACGCGGGATTGCAGGTCCATCGGCGAGAGTTTCCACTGCTTCATCGGGTCGTGAATCCGCATCAGGAAGCGCATTTGCTGTTCTTCATCGGTGATCGAGAACCAGTATTTGATCACGGTAATGCCGGAACGCACCAGCATCCGTTCAAATTCCGGCACGTCGTTGAAGAATTGCTCGACCTGATCGTCGTCGGCAAAACCCATCACGCGCTCGACTCCGGCGCGGTTATACCAAGAGCGGTCGAACAGCACGATTTCGCCGCCTGCGGGCAGGTGCGGCACATAGCGTTGGAAATACCACTGGGTTTTTTCGCGGTCAGACGGCGCGGGCAGGGCCACGACGCGGACGACGCGCGGGTTCAGGCGCTGGCTGATGCGTTTGATCACGCCGCCTTTGCCCGCCGAATCGCGGCCCTCAAACAGCACGACGACCTTTTTCTTGTGGTAGGACACCCAGTCTTGCAGCTTGATCAACTCGGATTGCAGGCGGATCAGCGATTGGAAATAGATGTGACGGTCGATGCCGTCTGGGTGCTTGTCTTTGTAAATCTTGGAGATTTCGAGGGAAAGCTGGGCGTCTTCCAGTTCCAGCTCGTATTCCTCATCAAAAGCATCGGCGAGTTCTGCTTCCAGCCAGTCGAGCGCTTGCGGGCTGGGGGTGTTGGGCGACGATGTGTCTGGCATGCTGGCCTCCTGTTTCGGTGGCGATAAATCAGGGCAATGTAACAGGGCGGTGACGCAGGCATATCGGGCGAAGTGTTGCCAATCGGCGGTGAATGGCTTGTTTGCGGGGGGGTTGCGGGTAGACTCGGGGTGTGGGTCACTGTGAGGGTATTATGCGTTGGATCATTCGTTCGGTTATCGCGCTGGTTTTGCTGGCGATTGTGCTGGTTGGGTCTGTGTTTCTGATCCCGGCAGAGAAGGTCGCGGGCATTGCGGTGGCGAAGTTCAATGCGCTGACCGGGCGGGAACTGGTGATCTCGGGCGCGGTGCGGCCCACAATCTGGCCGCAGCTGGGGGTGACGACCGGGCCGATTTCGATTTCCAACGCGGAGTGGTCGGATGAGGGGCCGATGGTGCAGGCCGAGGGGCTGTCGATCTCGCTGGATCTGGCGGCGCTGATCGCGGGAGATGTGAAGATCACCGGGGTCGAGGCGATCAATCCGAAGATCGTGTTGGAGCGGTCCAAGACCGGGGCGGAGAATTGGGTGTTTGGCGGCGGCGCTGCGGGCGGCACGGTGTCACCGGCGACGCCGGGGGTGGGGCAGCCGTTCACTTTGGACAAGGCCTCGGTGTCGGGTGGCGCTTTGGTGTTTGCCGATCATGCAGCGGGGGTGCGCTATGAGATGAGCGGGATTGAGGCCACGGCGGCGATCCCCGATTATACCGGGGCTGCGACGGTTGACATGGCGGCGGTGATGAACGGGCAGTCGTTTCGGCTGACGGGCGAGGTTGGCGCGTTTCAGGATTTTCTCGATGGCAAGCTGGTGGACAGCGATCTGAAGCTGGTGGCGGGGGCGGCTGAGGTTGGCTTCAAAGGCAGTGCCGGGCTGGGGCCAGAGGCAAAAGGCACTTTGAGCGCCGATCTGGGCGATCTGGCGGCGATCTCAGCTTTGGCGGGGATGGCGGCACCAAAGCTGCCTGAAGGCTTGGGAGCTTCGGACGTGCGCGTGGCGGGGGCGGTGACGCTTACGACGGCGGGATCGCTGCATTTGCGCAGTGGGTCGGTGGTGTTGGATGGCAATACGCTGGCGGTGGACGCGGATCTGACCACGGCGGGAGAGCGCGCCAAGCTGTCGGCCAAGGTCACGGCGGGGGCTTTGGATCTGGCCGGGGTGTCGGGCGGGCAGGGTGGTGGCGAAAGCGGCGGCGTGCAGGCGGCGGGCTGGCCCACGGATAAGATTGATGTAAGCGCGCTGTCGGGCTTGGATGCGGTGGTGGCGCTGACGGCGGACAGTGTCGATCTGGGGATGGTGAAGTTCGGGCCATCGCAGATTGTGCTGACCAATGAGCGCTCGCGATTGGTGACCGAGTTGCGCAAGGTCTCGGCCTATGAGGGGGTGATCTCGGGGCAGTTTGTGGTCAATGGCCGCAAGGGGCTGTCGGTGGGCGGCGATCTCTCCTTTGCGGGCATGGCGTTGCAGCCGTTGCTGGCGGATTTCGGTGGCTATCAGCGGCTGGTGGGCACCGGGGATATGCGGGTGAAGTTCCTCGGCTCGGGCGCGTCGGTGGATGCGATCATGCGCTCGCTGTCGGGGTCGGGATCGCTGGCCCTGAGCAATGGCGAGATTTTGGGCTTGGACATTGCCGGGATGCTGCGGACACTGGATACGTCTTATGTCGGCGAGGGCCAGAAGACGATTTTTGACAGTTTGGGCGGCAGTTTCACCATGGTGGATGGGGTGCTGCACAATGAGGATCTGGTGCTGAAATCGCCCTATATCACCGCGCGGGGTGTGGGGGATATCGGGCTTGGCGCGCGGAATTTGGAGTATCGGATCAAGGCCACGGCTTTGGCGGATGACACCGGCGCGGGTGGGCTGACGGCTCCGCTCCTAATCAAAGGCTCTTGGGCGAACCCGAAGTTCTCGCTCGATTTGCAGGCGATTGCCGATGAGAAGCTGGCCGAGCAGAAGGCCGCGTTAGAGGCGCAGGCAGAATCCAAGCGGGCGGAGTTGGAGGCCGAGGCGCGGGCAAAGCTCGAATCTGAGTTGGGCGTGGTGCAGCAGGACGGCGAAAGCTTGGAGGATGCGGCGAAGCGGCGGATGAATGAGGCGGTGGATGCTGAGGCGCAGAAGGCGTTGCAGAAGCTGCTCGGCGGCGGGAATTGAAGGCAGAGATGTGGCGCTGAAGCACACGGCGCAGGGGTGCGGTGGGTTGGAAACCCACCCTACAATGCCGATCAGCGGCGCAAGCCATGCAAAAGGCGCGAGGGATGCTCGCGCCTTTCGGGTTTTCGGACTTAGGCCAAATCAGCCTGCCTTAACGGCGACGGTCGCGGCGCGCGCTCATTGGTTGGAAAGCGACGCTGACATGGGCTTCGCAATAGGGTTTGCCAGGCACCGAGGGCAGACCGCAGAACCAGAAATCTTCGGTGGCAGGGTCGCCGATCGGCCATTTGCAGGTGCGCTCGGTCAACTCCATCAGCGACAGCCGCTTGGCGCGCTTCTCAACCTCGCGCACCGAAGCCAGGGCCTCGGGGGAGATTTCATTGGCAGAGGGCTGCGGCGGCAAAGGTTGACCCGCCGGGATGATCGCCTTGCGCAGCGGGATTGGCAAAGTGGTGACGCTGGCCGAGGCGGCAACCGGGGCTGCTGGGCGCGGCTCTGGCACCACGCGCTCGGGGGAGGCCGCGCGCACCGGGGCTTCGACGATCACGGGTTTGGGGCTGGGTCCAGGGCGCAGCGGGGTGGGGGCTGCGACCTCGGGCTCATCGGCTTCGACAGCGCCGCCGCCGACGCGGTTGGACAGGCCAAGGCGGTGGACCTTGCCGATCACCGCATTGCGGGTGACGCCGCCCAGCTCTTTGGCGATCTGGCTGGCAGACTGGCCCTCGGCCCACATTTTCTTGAGCGTCTCGACGCGCTCGTCGGTCCAGGACATGGCGAACTCCGGTTCAGGGGGCTTTTGCGGGCCCGAGGGGCCCTGCGTGACAGCAGACCCTATTCTAATCTTGAATGCAGCGGATACAAGGCGGACGCGGCAATATCAAGCGCTGCGTGATTCGGTTTATCGGGGCGCGCGGGCACAGGGGGCAGGGATGCATAACTTTCAGGAACAGCGGGCCGATACGTTTGAAAGCTTTGCCACGGTGGGCCGCGGCGTGAAGCTGCCGAAGCTGTCGGTGGTTGTCTATGAATTCGTCGCCGAAGAGGTCGATACCAAATGGGCGGCGGTGGAAAAGGCGCTGCGGGCGAAGGGCTTCAAGACCAGCCATGCCGGCGACGTGCTGCAAGCCCGGATCGGGCCGATTGCGATTGATGCGGAAACCGTGTGGCAATGGGAGCGGTTAGCCACGGAAATCGTGCTGCCGTTCGAGTTCTACCCGGACGGCTGGGAATTGGGCGACGACTAGGCTGGTCGCGCGGCAAGCTGAATGAGCGGCTTTCGCCGCAAGGCTTTTGTCTCGCCACCCCGGACTTCGCCGGGGCGGCTCGGGCGGGCGGCGGTTCTGTGGCGGAGCACTGGGCGTGATGTGGAAGCCTCCGGCGGGGATATTTGAACCAATGTGAAATTGCTCTTTTCTAAATACTCCCGCCGGAGGCATCCCAAAGTTGCAACGCGGGGCACGCGTGGGCGTAAAGCGACCGACCCACCGCTGCGGTGGTAACGCCGCCGAGCGGGGCCTCGATGGCCCCCGAGGCGGCATGGGTATAAGGTGTCATCCGCAATTCAGCGCGTAGCTGCGCGTTGTGTCATAGCCATCAGAACTGCTGCTCAGCAGGCGGCCGGGGGCGCAGTTGGTAGCGTCCTCGACGTAGGAGGCGGTTTCGGCATCGGTCAGCGGGTAGCGGGCGGGGTAGCGCAACTGGGCTTGGCGGCCATCGGTCATCACCACCAGCTGCGAGCCATCGGCTAAGGTAAACTGGCGGGCAATGTCGCGCTGGGGCAGGCTTGGGTCGGTGGTGACGCAGGCGGTGAGGCAAAACGTGGCGATCAGGGCGGGGATTGGTTTCAGCATGGGGATCTCCTTTTGCACCACGCTAGCGCGGTTATCGCCATGCTGCGAGCCGGGGCCGGCGGTCAGCGCGGTTTGCCGCCGATCCATGTCGCGCGGATGGCGCGGTCATCGCCCAGCATGATGGTGGGGAAGATCACTTGCCAGATGTCGGCGGCGCGGCGGGTGGCTTGTGCGATGGCGGGGGTGGATTGCAGGTTTAGGATGGTCAGGTCAGCCTCCATGCCCGGCGCGATATTGCCGATCTGGTGTTCGGCATGCAGGGCGCGGGCCGAGCCTACGGTGGCAAGCCACCACAACTGACTTGGGTGCAGCGCCTCACCGCGCAGCTGCGCGACCTCATAGGCGGCGGCCATGGTGCGCAGCATGGAGAAACTTGAGCCGCCACCGGTGTCGGTGGCGAGGCCGACGCGCAGGTGCTTCGCAAGGCTCATGTCGAACAGGCCGGAACCAATGAAGGTGTTCGAGGTCGGGCAGTGGACAAGCGAGGCTCCGGCTTCGATCAGGCGGTCTTTCTCGCGTTGCGTCAGGTGGATGGCGTGGCCGTAGACGGCACCGCTCCGCAACAGACCTTGGGTCTCATAGGTGTCGAGGTAGTCGCGGGACTGTGGGAACAGCTCTTTCACCCAGGCAATCTCATCCACTTGCTCAGACAGGTGGGTTTGCATCAGGCAGCTGGGGTATTCGCGCCAAAGCTGGCCCATGGCGGCCAGTTGTTCGGGGGTGGAGGTGGGCGAGAAGCGCGGGGTTATGACGTAGGACAGACGATTGACCCCATGCCACTTTTGCAGCAGGCGTTTGCTGTCGTCATAGGCTGATTGCACGGTGTCGCGCAGACCTTCAGGCGCATTGCGGTCCATGCAGGTTTTGCCAGCGAAAGCGCGCAGACCGCGCGCTTGGGCGGCGGTGAAGAAAGCATCGACGCTTTCGGGGTGGATGGTGGCGTAGGTGCACATCGAGGTGGTGCCGTGCGCCAGCGCCAGATCAAGGTAGCGGCCCGCGACCTCATCGGCATAGGCGCGGTCGGCAAAGCGCATTTCCTCGGGGAAGGTGTAGCTGTTCAGCCAGTCGATCAGGCGTTTGCCCCAAGAGGCGACGATTGCGGTTTGCGGATAATGCACATGCGCGTCGATGAAGCCTGCCGAGATCAGGCATTGGCCGTAATCGGTGATCTTGGCCTGTGGATAGGTCGCGCGGATGTGGTCGGCGGGGCCGAGGGCTGCAATTTTGCCGTTTTCGATGGCGACCGCGCCGTGGGTCTCGTGCCGCGCGGCATCCGGACCGAGGGCGAAAGGATCACCTGCGAAAGACAACACTTGCCCCAGAAGAATGTCGGTCATTGCATACTCCGCTTGCCAAACCCGGTTATGGTATAGGCTTATGGCGTTTAGGTAAATTTCTGCATGCCCTCTGTTTCATTGAAACAGCTTTCTGTAAGCAAGCGGCAAAGGAGTGCGTCATGGCGGAAGATCTGGCACTGATGGACGAAGATGAGGTCCACGCCGACCGGGTGGAAGCGATCCTTGATGCGGTTGAGGCAAAGGATGCTGCCCGCGTCACCGAATTGCTGGAGCCGTTGCACGCCGCCGACATCGCCGACTTGCTGGAGCAGATCGGTGGGGCGGACCGCCGTGCCCTGCTGGCTTTGTGGTCGGGTGAGATTGACGGCGAGATTCTGTCCGAGATCGACGAATCGATTCGCGAGGAGGTGATCGAATCGCTTCCCGCTTCGGTGGTGGCCGAGGCGATGCGCGAGCTCGATACCGATGATGTGGTCGATATTCTGGAAGACCTCGATCTGCCGCAGCAGGGCTTGATCCTTGATGCTTTGGAGGATGCCGACCGGGTTGCGGTGCAGCAGGCGATGGGCTTCCCTGAGGAATCCGCAGGCCGCCTGATGCAGCGCGAAGTGGTGGTGGCGCCTGAGCATTGGACGGTGGGCGAGGCGATTGATTATCTGCGTGAGACGCCGCATCTGCCGGATCAGTTCTACCATGTTATTTTGACAGATCCCCGCATGAAACCAACGGGCTATGTGACTTTGGGGCGATTGTTGTCTAGCAGGCGCGAGGTGCGGTTGAAGGATATTCTGGAGGATAGTTTCCGCACGGTTCCGGCGACGGAATCCGAGGCCGATGTGGCCTATATGTTCAACCAGTATCACCTGATTTCCACCCCAGTGGTCGATGCCACCGGGCGCTTGGTGGGGGTGATCACCATTGATGATGCGATGAACGTGCTGGACGAGGAACACGAGCAGGACATGCTGCGTCTGGCCGGGGTGGGCGACGATTCGAGCCTGTCGGATGGGGTTTGGGCCACGGCGAAACAGCGGTTGCCGTGGCTGGTGGTGAACCTGTTTACCGCGTCGATTTCGGCGTTTGTGATCTCGCGGTTCGAGAGCACGATTGCCAGTTTGGTGACGTTGGCTGCGTTGATGCCGATTGTGGCCTCGACCGGTGGGATCGCCGGGACGCAATCTTTGGCGGTGGCGGTGCGGGCGCTGGCGACGCGCTCGCTGACCTCGGCCAACGCCAAGCGGGTGGTTTTGCGGGAATTGGTCGGCGGACTTTTGAACGGCTTGGCTTTAGCCTGCCTGCTGGGGCTGGCGGGGACTTTGATCTTTGGCGATTGGAAGCTGGGGCTGGTGTTGGGGGCGGCGATGATCACCAATCAACTGGTGGCGGCGATGGGCGGGGTGTTGGTGCCGCTTGGCCTGCACCGCTTGGATCTGGACCCGGCGCTGGCTTCGGGAACGTTCGTGACGACGTTGACCGATGTGCTGGGCTATCTGGCGTTTCTGGGGCTGGCGACGATGGTGCTGCTGTGATGGATAAGGTGGCGGCTCGGAAGGCGGCGTTTGCGGCGCGGAAATTGGCGTTTGCAGCGGGGCAGGGGCAGGCGGCGGAGTTATTGGCCGATATGCTGGCGGAACATCGCGGGCGGGCTTTGGCGGGATATATGGCGATGCGGACCGAGGCGGACCCGATGGCTGCGATGTTGGCGCATCAGGGGCCGGTCTGCGTGCCGGTGATTGTGGCGCAAGGTGAGGCGTTGCGGTTTCGCGAATGGTCGCCCGGCTGCGCGATGGAAATGGGCGCGTTTGGGGCGTTCATCCCGAGTGAAGGCGCTTGGATTGAGCCAGAGGTGCTTATCGTGCCTTTGGTCGGGTTTGACGCGCGCGGGTTCCGACTGGGCTACGGCGGTGGATTTTATGACCGGACCTTGCAGGGATTGCGTTTGAAGCGGCCGACTTTGGCGGTGGGGTTTGGCTTTGCGGCACAGGAATTGGATCAGGTGCCGATTGATGAATTCGATCAGCGCTTGGATCTGATGGTGACGGAAGTGGGTGTGCGGCGGTTTTAGCTGCGCTTGGGGCGGGGGGGGGGGGGGGGGGGGGGGGGGGGGGGGGGGGGGGGGGGGGGGGGGGGGGGGGGGGCCCCCCCCCCCCCCCCCCCCCCCCCCCCCGTGGAGTATTTTTGCCAATGTGAAAGCAAATTTTAATCAAATTGATCGGGTTTTTGAATCAGCGAAGCCCTGATCGCGGATGGCGATCAGGGCAGTTGATTTGAGGATTCGATCTGTCTGATCGGTTATTTCGCAATCGTCTCTTGGCGCACGAACATGTTGTCCCAGGCGCGGTCCATCAGCTCGGGGCTCATCTGGTAGGCGATGCCTTCGAAGTCGCAGACCGCGATCATCTGGTCGATCAGGAAGGTTGGCTGGTAGTTCGCGAAGTTGTTGGCGATGGTCGGGTATTTGCTTTTCAGCATGTAGATCAGCGTCGCCTCATCCAGCGGGACTTTCTTTTTCTTGGCGACCATGGCGAAGATTTTCAGGAACATTTCTTGGTTGGGGCCGTCAATCTTGATCTTGAAGAAGATCCGGCGCAGGGCCGCGCCGTCAAAAATCTCATTCGGGTGGAAGTTGGTCGAGAAGATCACCAGAGTGTCAAACGGGACGGTGAATTTCTCGCCTGACTGTAACGCCAAGATATCTCGGGATTCTTCCAGTGGCACGATCCAGCGGTTGACCAGTTTTTGCGGCGGTTCGGCTTGGCGACCAAGGTCGTCGACGATGAAAATGCCGCCCGAGGCTTTCAGCTGCAAGGGGGCTTGATAGGTGCGGGCGGTCGGGTTGTATTTCAGATCGAGCATGTCGAGGGTCAACTCACCCCCGGTGATCACCGAGGGGCGTTCGCAATAGACGTAGCGGTTGTCATAGCGGTTGCCGGTGCGGCGCAGGGCGTTGGGATCGTCAATAGATTCCTCGGCGGAGGAGTGCACGATTGGATCGAAAACGGTGATCACCTGACCGGAATATTCGATCGCCCGCGGGATGTAGATCTTGTCGCCCAAAGCGGCGCGGATGCCGTTGGAGATCGAGGATTTACCGTTTCCGGGCGGGCCATACATCAGGATCGAGCGGCCTGAGGTCACGGCGGGGCCGAGGTTGGAGATCAGATCGGGCGGCAGGATCAGATGGCCCATGCCCTTCATCAACTCGGGGCGGGTGAGTTTAATGTCGCGCACCGATTGGCGCTTCATCTGGGCGGAATAGGCCGCGAGCGGCAGGGGGAGTGCGCCGTAATATTCGGATTGCGACAGCGCATCCAAAGCGCGGGCTTTGCCGGCGTCGGTCAGCTGGTAGCCCATCTCATTGCTGGTCGAGGTGGCGTTCAGGGTGCCTTTGGCTTCCAAAAGGCGTTGCTGCCGGGCGGCGTCGACCAGTTCTTGGGTCAGGACGACGGGAAGGCAGATCGCGCGGGAGAGGTCTGATACCATGTCGAGGTTCATCCGAAACATGGTTTTCAACAGGATGTCGCGCATCATCACCGAACTTAGGCCGGTTTCGGCCAAGGACTTTGGTTGCGGCGGGGCTTGCACGCCCATCGGCACTTGCATGTTCATCGGCGGCACCTTTGCATCGGTTGGGCGATTGTTGCACCCATTGGTTCAATGCCAAGGATTGACCTAGAAAAGCGGCAAGAGTGCGGCCAAAAGATAGAAGATCAGTGTTCCTGACAGCGCCAGACCCATCGGGAAGTCTTTATGGGTCCAGCTTTGCCAATCTTGCGTCGCGGCGCGAAACGGTGGGATCAGACGGGCAAGGCGGTGGGCGGCAAAGGCCCCGAGCAGGCAGGCGGCGTAGAGGCCCAGCACGAAGCGGATGTCGGCATGGATGAAGATCGGGGCCATGGCGGCTGCGAATTTCGCATCACCTGCACCCACTGCTCCGCCTGCGTTCAGGATAAAGCCCGCGACCAGCACACAAGCGGCCAAGGCCCAGCCCCAGAGCCAGAGTTTTAACGGCACCAGGATCAGGCCCAGCACCAGCCAGAGGATCAGCAGCGCCAATCCGGCTTTGTTGGGGATTTTCATGAATTTCATATCGCTCCACGACACCCAAATGACTACGGCGAAGCAGAACGGCAGGAAGATCAGGGCGGTGTAGGGAGAGATCATATCAGGTGCTCAGCGCTTTGAGACTGCGCTCGGCGGCCTCGAAATAGGTTGGGGAGGTGTCTACGGCTTGTTGCAAAAGTTCGCGACCTACCGAGGTGTCGCCTTGCTTCACCGCAGCGAGGCCGAGGGTGTAGTAAAGCTGGGCGCGCTCGGTCTGGGTCATCTCGATCACCGGCATGTCATATTTGCGCTGACCGGCGCGGGCGAGGATCAGGTTGTTCTTGGCGGTGAACAGGCTGGGATCGTAGGTAAGGGCTTCGAGGAACAGCTTCTCGGCCCCGGCATTGTCGCCGCGCGTCAGCTTAGAGAAGCCCCAGTTGTTGTAGACGCCCGAGGGTTTGTTGGTGAGGCCCGCGGCGATGTCGTAAAAGCTGTCGGCTTTCTTCCAGTTTTTCTGGCTGTCGGCGACCATGGCTTCAAGCCGATAGCGCTCAAAGGTCTCAAAAGTCGGCGGGATGGTGTTCAGGGTGGCGGCGGTGGCGGCCCAGTCCGAGGTGCGCATTTGCGCGTCAGCCAGACCGACACGATCATCATTGGTGCCTTCGGGAGAGGCAACAATCGCGGTGTAGACGGAAATCGCCTGCGCGGGTTTGTTGGCGCGGATCAGCGATTTGGCCAAACCGCGTTTAAGATCAATGCGGTCGGGGTTTTCGGCGCTGGTTTTCTGAAAATAGGCGACGGCCTCATCCGGGTCGCCCACCGTCAGCATGATGTCGCTGAGGTTGCTCTCATCGACCACATTCACCGATTTCAGCGCGCGTTTCGAGGCGGCGTCTCGGGTGCCTTGGCAGCCCGCCAAAGCAGTGGCGCCAATCAGGCACAGCGTAAGCAACACAGGTTGGCGCATTTTGCGTCCTTTTTGGTCTACTGCTCGGTCTTCAACGATGCGGGCTTCAAATTCTGGGTCTTCAAGTTCTGGGTCTTCAAAGTTGCGACAGCAAGACGTAAGAGCCTTGGCCGCGTCGCACCAGTTTCATCACGGGTTTTTCGTCCTGAACCGGATCATATACAGAGGCTTCGCTGCGCGCTATCGCGAGCTTTAGATTTTCGCGAATGGAGTCCGATTGGCCACTGTCCAAGGCAAAAGCTTGCTGAAACACCCGGCGGGCTTCGCCGGATTTGCCTTGCTCCATCAGCACGCAGCCGAGGTTGTTCAGGGCGGGGACGTTGCGCTCATCGGCTTCAATGGCGCGGCGCAGCACTTGTTCGGCTTGGCCCAAGCGGCCCATTTTCAGATCGGCAGAACCGATGGCCGAGAGCACATCGGCGTTCATCCCCTGCTCGGCTGCGGCACGCAGATAGGCTTTCATCGCCAGTTCATACTCGCCCGCTTCCATCAGGCGGTGGCCGACCAGCAGGCCATCAACGCCCTGTTCGCGGCCATCGACACCGTAAGGCACGTTGCGGGGTTTGCCGGATGCGGACAGGCCGCCCGTGTGCTGACAGGCGGCCAAAGGGATGCAGATCAGGAAGGCAATCACCGCGCGCGTCACTCTGGCCCCATATGCTTGGGCCTAGCGCCCGTGGTTCAGCCGCCACCGAGGGTTTTCGAGATCCCGTAAACCGATGGTCCGATCAAGATAATCAATAGCGGGGGCAGCGTGAACAGCATAGTGCCGAGGGTGAGTTTTGTCGGCAATTTGTTGGCCAATTCTTCCGCCCGCATGATGCGTTTGTCGCGCATCTCGGCAGAATACACCCGCAGGGCGTCTGACATCGAGGTGCCGAAGGTCGCCGATTGTACGAGGGTGGTGCAGAACGAGGAGATATCGGCGATGCCGACGCGTTCGGACATGTCTTTCAGCACCTTGACGCGCTCTTTGCCGGCCTTGACCTCTTGTGCCACGGTTTCAAATTCTTCTGCCAAGGCAGGGCAAGAGTTGCGGCTTTCTTTGGCGATGCGGTTAATGGATTGATCCAGCGACTGGCCCGCCTCGACACAGACCAGCATCAAATCGAGTGCATCGGGGAAGCCCGAGACGATTTCGGATTGGCGCTTTTGCACCCGGCTGTTGACCCAATACATCGGGAAGTAATAGCCCAAACCGCCCGGCAACAGGGTAGAGATGATCATGACTTGGGTGGACACCTCGGCCCCGTCATTGCCGGTGAAGGTATAGAGCATCCCCAAACCCAGCAGACCGACGCCCAAGGCGAGTTGCGCGAAGTGAAAGGTGCGGACGGCGTTTTTCTGTTTGTAGCCCGCGCGCACCATTTTGAGGCGCGAGGCGGTCATGGTCTGCTCGTCTTGCGGTTCCAGGAACGAGGCGAATTTCTCTAGCCTGTCGGCTTTTTCGCTGTGGCGCAGGTTGGCACTTTTCTTGCCGGCACTGGCGTTTTCGATGTCTTTGCGCAGGGCCTTCAGTTTATCGAACGGCTCGGGCTTTTTTTGCAAAAGCATCGGCAGCACGGCGACGATCAGCGTCAGACCCAGCAGGCCAAGCGCCAGCAACGGCCCCAGAGGACCGAAGTTGTCAGTCAGTTGCGTGTTGATATTGTTTAGGAAATCCATGACGCTTAGACCTTAATGTTGACCATGATACGCATGAAGATGATGTTGATGACAAGGAACACCGCGACGGCAAGGCAGGCCGGAATGAACACCGCCGATTTCGCGACATCATCGTAGTAGTCCGGTTTGATGATGTTGATCATCACGATCGCGCCGATTGGGAACATCGACAGGAACATGCCCGACCATTTCGCCTCACCGGTGATCGCCTTGACGCGGCGGAACAGTTTGAAGCGGGCGCGGATGACTTTCGATAGACCTTCGAGGATTTCGGCGAGGTTGCCGCCCGAGGTTTGCTGGATGGTGACGGCGACGGCGAGAAAGCGCAAATCCTGACTGTCCATCCGCTCGGCAAAGGCTTTCAGGCTGTCGGCGACGTTGCGACCGTAGGCGGCTTCGTCCGAGATCATGCCGAATTCGGTGCCCAACGGATCGGGGACTTCCTTTGCGACGATGCCAATGGCGGAGGCAAACGGGTGGCCGACGCGCAAAGACCGCACCATAAGTTCCACTGCATCGGGCAGTTGTTCATCCATCAATGAGGTGCGCTTTTTGGCTTTGCCGTTGACCCAGAAATACACGCCGCCTACGCCCATGCCGACGGCGACCACCACGCGGATCGGCAAAGCGACCTGTGTGCCAAATGTCAGACCGGTGAAGGCCACGCCAACCATGCCGATCATGATCATCACCAATTGCTGCGGGCTGAAAGCGATGTTGGCCTTCTGCGCCTTTTTGGCGAGGATCGAATAGAGCGGGATGCCGCGCGAGTTGACGTGCTGCTCGGTTTCCTTGCGCAGCTGTTCTAGCACCTGTTCGCGGTTGTTGTTTTTCTCCAGCAGGGCAAGACGGCGGCTCATCCGGTTGTTCAGGCTGATCGACTTGCCGAACACCACCAGATAAAGGCCGTTCACCATCACCACGACGGCAACGAAGATCAAAACATAGATAAGCGGGGCGGCTGAAATGGTCATGATACCCTCAGTTGATCGGTTCGTAGATCGAGGCAGGCAGATCGTAGCCCCATTGCTTGAAGCGGTCAGAATAGTGGCTGCGCACGCCGGTTGCGTTGAAGCGACCGATGATCTTACCGTTGGGTTCAACCCCTAAGCGTTCGTAGCGGAAGACTTCCTGCATCGAGATCACTTCGCCTTCCATGCCGGTGATTTCGGTGATCGAGACCATGCGGCGCGAGCCGTCTTGCAGGCGGCTTGCTTGCACGATCAGGTTCACAGCCGATGCGATCTGGCTGCGCACGGCCTTTAGCGGCATTTCAATCCCGGCCATTGCCACCATATTCTCCAGACGGCTGATGCCATCGCGGGCCGAGTTGGCGTGGATGGTGGTCATCGAGCCATCGTGGCCAGTGTTCATCGCCTGCAGCATGTCGATGACTTCCTCACCACGGGTTTCGCCGACGATGATCCGGTCAGGACGCATCCGAAGCGCGTTGCGCAAGCAATCGCGTTGGGTGACAGCGCCCTTGCCTTCGACGTTGGCGGGTCGGCTTTCCATCCGGCCAACATGCACCTGTTGCAGTTGAAGTTCGGCGGTGTCCTCAATCGTCAGCACGCGTTCGGTGTTGTCGATAAAGCTGGACAAAGCGTTAAGGGTGGTGGTTTTGCCCGAACCGGTGCCGCCCGAGACGATGATGTTCAACCGACACGACACGGCGGCTTGCAGGTAAAGCCCCATTTCCTCGGTGAAGGCCCCGAAGCGCACCAGATCGGGGATGCCCAGTTTCTCTTTCTTGAATTTCCTGATCGAAACAAGCGATCCGTCAACCGCAACTGGCGGCACCATGCAGTTGAAACGGCTGCCATCGGCCAAACGGGCGTCGCAATAGGGGTTGGATTCGTCAACCCGGCGACCCACGGCAGAGACGATCTTGTCGATGATGCGCAAAAGGTGACGCTCATCTTTGAAGGTGATGTCGGTCAGGGTCAGCTTGCCGTTACGTTCAACAAAGATGCGGTTCGGGCCGTTGACCAGAATATCGTTAACGGACTCGTCTTTCAGCAACGGTTCCAGCGGGCCGAGGCCCATCACCTCGTCGTAAAGTTCCTGGTTCAGCGTGGTGCGGTCTTCTTTCGACAACGCCACCTGCATCTCTTCCAAAGCCTCGGCGGAGATAGCGGCGATTTCGGCTTTGAGATTGGCTTCCGAGGCTTGTTCGATGGCCGCGAGGTTGAGGTTATCAAGCAAGCGCTTGTGCAGTTCCTGCTTCAACTCGCCCAGACGGTCTTTGCGCTTCTTTTCCTTATCCGCTGCGACCGCTTCCGCAGGCGGGCGGGCGGGGGCAACCGTGGGGCGGCTGATGCCGGGCTTTGGCGCGGGGGCCGGAGCCGCCGGACGTGCGGCGGCTGGGCTGGCGCTTGGCCCGGCCTCCGGTTTTTTGAAACGTGAGAACATCGTTAACCCCCAATAGTCTAGGCCTTAGCCCCTGCCGGTTTCCACGGCTTTGTTCAGATCAAACAGCGATTTCGCCAGCTTTTGGATTTCTTTGCGCAACGGGTTTTTGCCCGCATTTTCAGACAGTGGCAGGCCATGGTCATTGGCTTGGGTGATCTGCGCGCCGCCATCGGGAAGCTGCACTTCGATCGTGATATCAAGGCTTTCGGCCATCCGCTTCACCCGGCTTTTCGCCGAAAGATCGGTGAATTTCGGCGCGCGGTTCAACACATAGCGCAGCTTTTCATGCGGCAGACCTTCGGCCTTCAGCGCCCGCACCAGACGCAGCACGTTCTGGGCCGAGCGCAGGTCCAACTCCATCAGCGCGAAGTAGACATGAGCGCGGCTGAGCACGGTTTCGGTCCAGGCGACGATGGTGCGCGGCATGTCGATGACGACAAAGTCGAAATTCGCCCGCGCCATGTCGATGATGCGACCGATATCCTCGGGTGAGACAATATCCAGCGGCAGCATGTCGGATGGGGCTGTCAGCACATGCAGCTTGTCGTTGAAGGTCAGCATGGCGGCCAACATGGTATCTGAATCGGCATGGCCGGTGTCGGTCAAAAGATCGAACACCGCCTCTTTACGCGGCAGGTCGAGATAGGTGGCGGCGGAACCATATTGGAAATCAAGGTCGATCAGGCAGACGCGCGGGGCGTCGGTTTTCGACAAAGTTGCCAGCTCCCAAGCCAGATTGGCGGCGAAGGTTGACGCGCCGCAACCGCCAGCCAGCCCATGCACCGGAAGCACCACCGCATCACGGTCGCCTTTGGCTTTGAACGCCGGGGCCTTTTCGGCATGGGGTTCATCCGAGATGATTGGCGCGGGCGTAGGGGCGGGGGTTGGCCCAGGAGCAGCAGCTTCAGCAGGTTTGACTTTGCGGATGCGCTCAATGGCTTCGTGCAGCGCGCCATCGGGCAAAGGGTAGGGCACAAAATCTTCGGCACCCAAGCGCAGCAGTTGATGCAGCGCCGCGGGGCCAACCTGATCGGCGATCAGGATCACTTTGATCGACTTTGCCTTGGCGGTGCGGATGATCTCGGTGATCCGCGACAGATCGACCTCATCTTCGGCATCGACGGCGATGGCAACAAATTCCAGCGTGGCAGATTCGGGCTGACCAAGGAAAATCAGCGCATCGTCAAAGCCAAGATCGCCCCAAGCCTCGCCAAGTTCGTTTTCCATATCGTCGATCAGCAGATCAAAGTTCTGCACATCGCGCGAAATCGTACACGCCAGAATGGGTGCGGGATCGGGTTGTAAGTTGGCCACGCTCGTCATCGTTTCATCGTCCTTCTCAAGACATCCCACCACGGACCCCGGCCAAAATTAAGGCGCGATTGGGGCCAATCGGGGGAGCATACCAAGCCTTCGGCGCGGCATTGTTCCCATTGGGTGCAAGATGCTGGAGGATGGTGGCGAGATTGGGGCTAAAACAGCGTCAATCTGGGGTATTTCGCGATCTAAGCGGCTATTTCGGAAACGAATTCAGAAACAAAAGCCCCTGCGATTGCGCGCAGGGGCCATTTTACTTGCGTGCGCGACACTGGCCCGTCAATTCGCCCCGCTGGGGGCAACTTGCGTCGTGATGATCTCATTGTTGGGATGCGGAGGGATTGCCCCCTCGATATAGCTGCGCCAGATGATCGCGGCATATTTGCCATTAAGTACCATTGGGTTACCCTTCACAAAGCCAGATACCTCGGTCACCGTGCGGCGGTTGCGCTGTTCTGGGCCGGCGGTCTGGATGACCGGGCGGGTTTTGCCGAACGAAGCCACGGCCTCAAGGCGCGAGCCTCCAATACCAAGGCTGGAGAGATAGCGCACGGCGGCTTTGGCACGACGCAGCCCCAAGGCTTTGTTGTAAGCGTCAGAGCCGACCAGATCGGTGTGGCCATAGACGCGGAAGCGCACCTCGGGGAATTGGCGAATCCAATCGGCCTGCTGCGCCAGCGTGGCGCGGGCTTCCGGGGTCAGTTCTGAGCTGTTGAAGGCGAAGGTGATCGTGCTGGGCACTTCGCGGGCAAAGCGTTCTGCCAGCGCGATGGTGTAGTCGCGTTCGCCCGACATCACCAAGGTGTTGTTCATCGTCGAGTTGCCGAAACCGCCTTCATCCACTTCGGCACCGGCCTCGGAGGTGAAACTGGTCGGATCGCATGCTGCGAGGCTGAGAAAGGCTGCGGCAATCAGGGGGAGGGAGCGCATGTTCATGATCACTCCATCACATAACCGTAAGAGCCGCTGAAATCTTGTCGGGCAACATCGCCAGCCGCGCCTTTTTGTTTGCCTGCCACATTGCCGAACAGGAACAAATCCTTCTCGGACGGCAGCTTAACCCGGTCGGTCGGCAGCGCCAAGGCTTCGCCACGGGTGGGCGTGACCAGATGCGGCGTCACAATGATCACCAGTTCCGACTGCGCGCGTTGATATTCTGCCGAGCGGAACAAAGCGCCGAGGATCGGAATGTCGCCCAGCCACGGCACCTGACCGTTCAGATCGCGGAAATCATCTTGCAACAGGCCCGCGATGGCAAAGCTTTCGCCGTCGCGCATCTCTACCGTGGTGGAGGTTTCGCGGCGCTTGAAGGCGTTGACCGAAAAGCCCGAGGCGGTGACTGCGGTGGTGGTGTCAATCGAAGACACCGCCGCGTTGATCACCAGATTGATGATATCGCCATCGACCACAGTGGGGGTGAAGTTAAGCTCGACCCCGAACGGTTTGTATTCGATTTTGATGCCATCATTGTCGGTCACCGGAATCGGATATTCGCCACCGGCAAGGAATTTCGCCTCTTGTCCCGACAAAGCGGTCAGGTTCGGCTCGGCCAGGGTGCGCACGACGCCTTTGGATTCAAGGGCCTCCAGCAGCACCGCGAATTCCAGCGAACCTGCCGAGAAGCCAAAGGCCACCGCAGAGTTGGCATTGTCGCGCGCGGTGATGGTGCCGTTGTCGATACCGTTGTCACCGTTCAGCCAAGTGCCTGTTTCACCCGAAACGCCGAATTTCTTGCCACCTGACACCGCCAGCGACGAGGACAGGTTTTTCGACACCGAACGCTGCATCTCGGCAAAGCGCACTTTCAGCATGACTTGCTGGGTGCCGCCGACGCCCATCAGGTTCGACACCCGTTTTGGCGCATAGCGTTCGGCGAGATCCAGGGCGCGATCCAGCTTGGCGGTAGAAGATACGGTGCCGGACATGACGATGCCGTCATTTGCGGTACGCACTTCGATTTTCTCGCCGGGCAGGATTTGTTGCAGGCGTTCTTTGAATTCGGCAATGTCCGGTGTGACATGGACATCAACGTTCGAGATCAACTTGCCATCCGGCCCCAGCAGGGTCAGCGTGGTGCGGCCGGGGGTCTTGCCCAGAACGTAGATCGACTTGTCCGACAGCGTCGAGATATCGGCGATACCGGGGTTGGCGATCGACAGCTCGGAGAAGGAGACGTCGCTTTCCACAACCACGGCGCGGTTCATCGGCACGTTCAGCGGGGCCGAAGCCGACCCCTCCATCACCCGCAGCGTCTGTGCAGACAGCGGGCTGAGCGCCGTAGATGCAAGGGCAAGCCCCAAGCAACCGGCGGTCAGGAATTTGCGCATATTCATGTGACCTGCCCTTTCGATCACGCCTCTGGTCGGGTCTTGTTGTGCCCAATCCAATTCGCAAGATGACGTAAGTGTCGTTTTTTTGCAAGAATCAAATGGTTAAAGGCGGTTCCTTATGTGGATAACTTGCAACAGCAGGCTACCAAATGCGGAAGATGAAACTTGCCGCCACTATAGGAAGTGGCGGCAAGTTCAGTTTTTCCAACTTAGTTGGTGCAGGCGATTGGCACTTGGGTCGGAACACCGCCCTGACGCACCGTGATAAAGCAGGCTTGAGGTGCCACGACTGCGGCTTCAGGGGCGGCTGTCGTGTCGCCGTTGATGTCTTTCGTCGTCACTTTGATCTCGGTCGGATCGGTGGCAGCGCTGCTGTCATTGCCGACCAGCGACATCACCAGACGCCCGGTGGCCTGCGCTTGCGCCAGACGGCCCACTTGTTCCGGCGTGGCCGCCACGGTCATGGTGCGGCTTTGAATTTCGCCTGCCGCCACGGTTTCCTTAGCGTTGCGATCCACCGCGATGATCTTGACCGCGTTTTCGATGCGCTGGGTGATTTCCGAGCCCGAAGCATCCGACGAGCCTGTCCAGTAGATATCCACCCGGTCGCCGGGTTGCAGGAAGTCTGCGGCATCAACCTTGATCGCAAACGCCCGCATGCCCTTTTCAATCGCGCCGTTCAGGCCCGCCTGCTCGCCCGGAGCGGTGACTTTGACGGCCAGGATCGGTTCAAACTTTTCCATCTGCCGCACCACATAGCGCGGGTCCTTAGCGTCTTTCGGAAACAGCACCTCGCCATCCTCAAACGCGCCTTCCGGCAAAGCGTTTTTCGGCCAGTAGATGCGTTGCACATCTTCTTTGGTCAGCGGATCGCCGTAGTTCTTCGCTTTGTTGACCACGAACACCATGGTCAGACCGCCGGTATCGGCCATCAACTGCTTTTCGCGCGTCACCGCCGATTGCTGTTGGCCGATGAAATTCTTTGCCATGAACACGGCGGCACCTGCCAGCATCATGCCGACCACCAGCACCAATCCAAAGATCATTCGCATGTTAATCCCTTTCCCACTTGTTTCCGCCGCGTTGCAAGCCTTGCGGAACACCCCAACTCATCTGTCGTAACCCACGTCTATGCTTTCGATGTAATCCGCCACGCCCCGCGTCGAGCTTTCCGTGCTGAAGGCCACTGGCCATAGCACCAGCATCCCGAGCCCGATCACCGCCGCAGACAAGGTCACCCATTCCACAGTGACCGCGCCGTCGGTTTTTCGGATGAATTTCTTCAACCAACGTTGCATCTTACCTCCTTCGCGGCTTTTACTCCGGCTACTCAGAACACCCACGATCACCGCTATAGCGCGGGATTGTGGCCGGAATCGGGATGGGCCCGTGGCGGCAATGTGGTCTGTTGTCGGATTTTGGCCCGGATTTCGCACATGGAAAAGGCCGCATCCCGTCCCGGATGCGGCCCTCACCCTTTTCAGGTGATCGAAGAAACCGATTACTGGTTTTCGTAGCCCGAAGCGCGGCCCTGCAGGTCGGACACAATCGAGTTGCCCAGACCTTCGATGCCACCACCAACGGTTTTCATCACGACCATGCCGAGGCCAACGATGGCAGCGGTCAGCACGACCCAGTCAACGGTCACAGCGCCGGATTCGTCAGCGCGGAAGGATTTGAACAGTTTGCGGAGTTTCAAAGTCATCATTTTGGATTTCCCTATCTAGGAGTTGCTCATGTCACCGCTTTGGATCGTCACGTCCTGGCCTCTGTTCCAGTGCGTTCACCGCTTCGGCTTGGGTTGATATAGCCGTCTGATCGTGGCGCGATTGCGGCGGGGGTTTGGTCTTTTCTGGGTGATTGCTGCGTTCACCCGATTGCATTGCGAATCTGTGGAAACGTGGCGTTTCTGATTTAGAAGCAACGCTGTGGCGCGATTGATCCCGATGCCTCTGGCTTATGCAAACGGCCGCATCTGGATCAGACGCGGCCCTTAGGCGGATGCGATCAGTGTGATCGAATTTCGCGATGTATGATCTTGGTCGCCCGATGAGTAACTTTGAGGTTCTGAATACAGTCTAACTGGCGGTGCTCAGCCTCGACTTTCAGGTGGCTTAGGGGGCATCCGTCTGATCGGGAACAACCATGTTTTTGATCGAGAATTTGTGCAGAAACACCCAGGGCAGCTGTCGCATATGGAAAAGGCCGCATCCCGTCCCGGATGCGGCCTTCACCCTTATCAGGTGATCGGATTAATCGATTACTGGTTTTCGTAGCCCGAAGCGCGGCCCTGCAGGTCGGACACAATCGAGTTGCCCAGACCTTCGATGCCACCACCAACGGTTTTCATCACGACCATGCCGAGACCAACGATGGCAGCGGTCAGCACGACCCAGTCAACGGTCACAGCGCCGGATTCGTCAGCGCGGAAGGATTTGAACAGTTTGCGGAGTTTCAAGGTCATCATAATGTGGTCCCTTTCTGGGGATGCTCAGGTTTCTAACCGCTCCGGCTCTGTCAGCTGCGATCTCTGTTTCGCCGCTTGCCGTTCGGTATGACCCTATATGGCCCTGTGAACGTGGCGGCAGTTTGGTCAGGGTGAGGCGTTTTTGAAGCGGCGCAATTTAGGCATGAAAATCTTACAGTGCATTGATTTATATGGATTTATATTTTAACTACCGCTTAACCCTGTGCCGTGCAACCGTTGCTTTCGCGCCGATTTGGGCAAAATTGCCATGATTGACACAGGCAAACGTGGAAATCGCGGAGTGATTCTGCAACAGTTCAGGCAATGAAAACAAGGCAGGCGGCATCCAACGTGATGCGACGGGCAAAAGGCGCAGTTATGGCAGGGTTGATTGTTCTGCTGCCGATACCGGCAGCGGCGGAAATCATCATGAATTCCGCGAGTGGTGACGGCTTCAAGCGCATCAAGGTCAGCGACAACCTGCCCGGTAAGCGCATCACCGTGCAGATTGATCCGGTCGAGCAGGCCCGGCTGTTGGCGGCTTTGCCCGAGGTTGAGGCCCGCGCGCCCGAAGTGCCCGAGGGTCCCGCTGCGCCACAGACCCCCGCCCTGCCAACCCCGGCCTCGGCGCAATATGGCTGGTTCTGGGATGCGGTGCCGGTGCAGCGCGATCAGGTCTCGGGGCGGTTCCCCTTGGCGCTGGCGACGCTCAGCCAAGGTCCGGGCGGGGCGCGGGTGGCAGCACCCCGGATGCAGCATATGCAAGAGATCGCCTCAAACTATGGCACCGAGATTTTGAAAGCGACGATTGGCACCGATGTCTCGCCCGCTTTGGTGTTGGCGGTGATCGGGATTGAAAGCGCCGGCAAACCCAATGCGATCAGCTCGGCGGGGGCGCAGGGCTTGATGCAGTTGATTCCGGCGACAGCGGCGCGGTTTGGTGTCAGCGATTCCACCAATCCGGTGCAAAATATCAAGGGCGGTGTGGCCTATCTGGACTGGCTGATGAAGCGGTTCGATCATGATCCTTTGATGGTGATCGCGGCTTATAATGCGGGCGAGGGCGCGATTGATGCCAATTCCGGTGTGCCGCCCTATGCCGAGACCCGCGATTATGTACCCAAGGTTTTGGCAGCGTGGCAGGTGGCGCAGGGGTTGTGCCTGAGCCCGCCGGAATTGGTCACCGATCCTTGTGTGTTCAAGGTGATTTCGGCGACGAACTGATCGCCAAACTCAGGAAACGCAGCGAAAACGTTAAGATTTCCTGAACGCCTCAGATTAAGTCCTTGATTTCGCACAGATTCAAAATGGTCCCGAGTCGGGACCACTCAAACCGTGAACACATCCGCCCATTCGGGATGCTTTTTCCGCGTTGCATTCACAAACGGGCAGAGCGGCATGATCTTGAAACCCTCGGCCCGTGCATCCGCCACGAACTGCGTCAGCATCGCCACCCCCGCGCCAGTGCCGCGAAAGCTTTCCGGCACCGCGGTGTGGTCGGCGATCACCAGCGTCGGCGTGGTGATCGAATAGGTCATCTCGGCTTCTTCGCCGTTCTGACGGATGTAGTAGCGGCCCTTATGCGCGCCGTGCTCGCGGATAACTTCAGTCAACGATGGTGCCCTCGGTTGCGGCGCGCAACTCGGCCTCGGTGACGCCATCGGCGACTTCGACGATCTTGAGGCCGCCGGGGACCACATCTAGCACGCCAAGGTTCGAGATGATGCGATCGACCACGGCCTTGCCGGTCAAAGGCAAAGTGCAGGCTTTCAACACTTTGGATTCGCCATGTTTTGAGGTGTGATCCATCACAACCACAACGCGGCCAACGCCCGCGACCAGATCCATCGCCCCGCCCATGCCTTTGACCAGCTTGCCGGGGATCATCCAATTCGCCAGATCGCCGTTTTCGGCGACCTCCATTGCGCCCAAAATCGCCATGGCAATCTTGCCGCCCCGGATCATCGCGAAACTTTGGGCGCTATCGAAATAGGCGGTCTGCGGCAACTCAGTAATGGTCTGCTTGCCGGCGTTAATCAGATCGGGGTCTTCCTCGCCCTCGTAAGGGAACGGGCCCATGCCCAACATGCCATTTTCCGACTGTAAGGTGACGTTAACACCTTCAGGGATATAGTTGGCCACCAGAGTAGGGATGCCGATGCCAAGATTGACATACCAGCCGTCTTGCAACTCGCGCCCTGCGCGTTCGGCCATTTGGTTGCGATCCCACATCTTAAGCTTCCTTCTTGCGAGTCGTGCGATTCTCGATGCGTTTTTCGTGCTGGCCTTGCACAATGCGGTGCACATAGATGCCCGGCAGGTGGATTGTGTCGGGGTCCAGCGCGCCCAACGGCACGATTTCTTCGACCTCGACCACGCAAATCTTGCCCGATGTCGCCGCTGGTGGGTTGAAGTTGCGCGCGGTTTTGCGGAACACAAGATTGCCCGAGGGGTCAGCCTTCCACGCCTTGACGATGGATAGGTCGGCGATGATGCCGGTTTCCAAGATATAGGTCTTGCCGTTGAAGTCGTGATGTTCTTTGCCATCGGCGATCACGGTGCCAACGCCGGTGGCGGTGTAAAAGCCGGGGATACCCGCACCACCTGCGCGCAGGCGTTCGGCAAGCGTGCCTTGCGGGTTGAATTCCAATTCGAGTTCGCCCGAAAGATATTGCCGCATGAATTCGGCATTCTCGCCGACGTAAGACGAGATCATTTTCTTGACCTGCCGGGTTTCCAAAAGCTGGCCAAGCCCGAAACCGTCGACACCCGCGTTGTTTGACGCGATGGTCAAGCCTTTGGTGCCCGCATCGCGGATCGCCGCGATCAGCAGTTCTGGAATACCGCAGAGGCCGAAACCGCCGCTCGCGATCAACATGCCGTCAAACAGCAAGCCATCCAGCGCCACCGCCGCGTTGGGGTAGATTTTCTTCATCGGGGTCCTCCGCAAACTCTCGCGCGTATAAAAGGCAGGGTTTCAAGTGAAGTCAATCGCTGCAGCGCAGCAGTTTGTTATGGCGAAAGCAGCGTTCAGCGGCTTTACCCCGCCGCGCAGATGGCTATGGTGCGGCAGATTGCCAAACCCGCAAATCTGCCCGCGTGGTGAAATGGTAGACACAGGAGACTTAAAATCTCTAGGCCGAACGGCCGTGCCGGTTCAACTCCGGCCGCGGGCACCAATAAAGAAAAGTGGTTGTGGTTTTCATGCCATGTGTTGGATTTGGACAGGCGACCAGATGGCTTCCAGTGAAGCAGGTTTCACATACTTGAAGACTCGCAGGAATATGAAACGTGAGGGGACAGTTTGTTCGTTGTCGCGATCAAGTCCCGTGGCGTGGTATAGCTGATCAAGCAGGCCCCGCCCGACATGGCGGTGACCTTCACGGCCAGCTACACCGCGCCCGGGGACAGGGTCCGAACCTGAGTTGCCAACTTGAATAAAGCGATATTGCGGTTGAGCACCGGGGTTCGGACTGTTGCCGATGAGGCTGACTTCCCGCAGAATACCCGCCATACTCGGGCAGTAGTCGGATCTGCTTAGATTCTGTCTGGACGATGACCATCAGTTTAGGAGAGGCAGGATGCGATTTCACACGCCAAAGAGCTTTGAACAGGCGGTCGCGATTGCGGCAGGCACGACGGGGCGGACACGGTTTCTTGCGGGCGGGACGGATGTTCTGGTCCAGTTGCGCGCGGCAATCGTCACGCCGGATGATCTGATTGATCTCAAACATATTCCCGGCGTTAAGGACATAACCCGCACCGCCGAAGGTGGCTGGCGGATCGGCATCGCGGTGTCGGGGGCGGAACTGGGGCGACACGCTGGGGTCTGCGCTGACTGGCCGGGCGTGGTGGAGGGGATGCAACTGGTCGGCTCGACGCAAGTGCAGGGCCGCGCCACGCTCGCGGGCAATCTTTGCAACGGCTCGCCCGCTGCTGATAGTGTGCCGGGGATGATGGCTGCGGGCGCTATGGTGTCGGTCATCGGGCCGCAGGGCAGCCGCGAGGTGGCGGTCGAGGATATTCCCGCAGGCCCCAGCCGCACCACCCTGCAACCGGGCGAGGTGATCACCGCGATCACGCTGCCTGCGCGCGGGGCGCAGGGCGGCGACGCCTATCTGCGCTTCATCCCACGCACCGAGATGGATATTGCCGTGGTCGGCGTGGCGGTGAATCTGCGCCGCGATGGCACGCGGATCACCGAGGCGCGGATTGCCTTGGGGGCGGTGGCGCCGAAGATCCTGCTGGTGCCAGCGGCAGCACAGGCAATCATCGGCAGCTCGCTGGACGACGCGGCTTTGGCCGCCCTTTCTGCCGCTTCGATTGCCGCCAGCACCCCGATTTCCGACAAACGCGGCACCGCCACCTTCCGCAAAGACATCGTCGGCGTGCTGGTGCAACGCGCCGCGCGCATTGCCTACGCCCGCGCAGAAGGAGCCTCAGCATGAGCAAAATCCATGTTACCACCACCGTGAACGGCGATGCGGTCGAATTTCTGGCCGATCCGCGCGACACATTGCTGGATTGCCTGCGCGATCAGTTGGGCCTGACGGGCACGAAAGAGGGCTGCGGCACCGGCGATTGCGGCGCCTGTTCGGTGCAACTGGATGGGGTTCTGGTGTGTTCCTGTCTGGTGCTCGGGGCGGAAGCTGAAGGCAAAACGGTGGCCACGGTGGAGGGTCTGTCGAACGGCCCCGATCTGCATCCGTTGCAGCGCAAGTTCATCGAACATGCTGCGTTGCAATGCGGGTTTTGCACGCCGGGGATTTTGGTTGCTGCCAACGCTTTGTTGGCGCAGAACCCCGATCCGACTGAGGTCGAAGTGCGCTATTGGTTGGCGGGCAATCTGTGCCGCTGCACCGGCTATGATAAAATCATCCGCGCCGTGATGGATGCGGGCGCTGAAATGCGGGGGGTAAACTGATGCCGAAGGATGATTTGAAAACCGCCTATCGTCTGGTTGGCACCCGCCCCAATCGCCCCGATGGCTTGGACAAAGTGACTGGGCGCGCGCGCTATGGGGCTGACATTTCCGCCCCCGGCATGCTGCATGCCGCCGTGGTGCGATCCCCGCATGCGCATGCCCGGATCATCCGCATTGATGCCTCGAAAGCGCTGGCGCTGGAGGGTGTGAAGGCGGTGATCACGCGCGCCGATTTTCCCACCGGGCTGACCGGAGAAGATTGGAACCTGCAGGAAAACACCCTTGCGGGCGATGTGGCGCTTTATGACGGCCATGCGGTCGCGGCGGTGGCGGCGACTTCGAAACTGCTGGCGCAGGATGCGGCGCGGCTGGTTGAGGTTGAATATGAGGTGCTGCCGCATGTCATCGACGTGGATGCGGCGATGCAGCCCGATGCGCCGGTCATTCGCGCAGGCACCGCTGATTATTCGGTGCCAGAAGGCATGCATCCGAATGTGGTGAAATACATCGAGTTTGGCCATGGCGATCTGGAGGCAGGCTTTGCCGCAGCCGATCTGGTGCGCGCGCAAAGCTACAAGACCGAAGCCACCCATCAGGGCTATATCGAGCCGCATGCTTGCCTTGGCCAGATGGGCGAGGATGGCAAGGGTGAGATGTGGGTCTGCACTCAAGGCCAATGGTATATCCGCCGGATGTGTTCGGCGGTGCTGGGCACCGAGGCATCGCAACTACGGGTGACGCCTTCAGAAATTGGCGGCGGCTTTGGCGGCAAGACCACGATCTTTATGGAGCCTCTGGCGCTGGCTTTGTCGCGCAAGGCCGGGGGCCGTCCGGTCAAGCTGGTGATGAGCCGTGCGGAAGTTTTGCGCGCCACCGGGCCGACGGCTTCGGCCTCGATGGATGTGAAGATGGGCATGAAGGCCGATGGCACGATCACCGCCGCTTCGGTGAACTTCCGCATGCAGGGCGGGGCGTTTATCGGATCGTCGCCAGTGGGTGAGGCTTTATCGTGCGCTTTGGCCTGTTACACCGTGCCTGCGGTGTTTCACCAAGGCTATGAGGTTCTGGCCAACCGCCCCAAGGCCGCCGCGTACCGCGCGCCCGGATCGCCGATGGCGGCGTTTGCGGTTGAAAGCTTGCTGGATGAGATGTGCCATGAGTTGGGGCTTGATCCGCTGGCTGTGCGCCTGAAAAACGCCGCGCGGGAAGGGGCGAAAGCGAGCTATGGCCCAACCTACAACCGCATAGGTCTGGTTGAGACGCTTGAGGCGACGATGGCGCATGCTAATCTGAAGGTGCCGCTTGGCCCCAATCAGGGGCGCGGCTCGGCGGCGGGGTTCTGGTTCAACCATGGTGGCGAAACCTCAGTTTCCTTGGCGATTGGTGAAGATGGCACGGTGACGGTGTCGGTCGGCACGCCCGACGTTGGCGGCAGTCGGGCCTCGCTGGGGATGATGACGGCAGAGACGCTCGGCATCGCTTACGAGTCGGTGCGGGTGAATATCGTGGAAACCGGCGCTTTGGGCGTGAACGAGCCCACGCATGGCAGTCGCGCCACCTTTGCCAGCGGTTTGGCGGCGGTCGAGGCTGCCAAGCAGGCGATTGCCCAGATGTGCGCCCGCGCCGCCGCCGAATGGGGCATTGACGCCGAAGCTGTCGAATGGCTTGACGGTGCGGCGATCCCCGCTGGCCCGAACGCCGGAAAGTTCCCGCCGATGTCCATCGCCGAAATTGCCGCCAAGATGGGCAGCACCGGGGGGCCGATCTCGGGCCACCATGAAGTGACTGCGGGCGGGGTCGGGGCCAGCTTTGGTGCGCATGTGGTGGATGTCGAAGTTGATCCCGAAACCGGGCGCACCACGGTTTTGCGCTATCTGGTGGTGCAGGATGCGGGCCGCGCGATCCACCCGGCCTATGTCGAGGGGCAGTATCAGGGCGGTGCGGTGCAGGGCATCGGCTGGGCGCTGAACGAGGAATATGTTTACGGCGCGGATGGCCGTCTGCAAAATGCGGTGTTTCTGGACTACCGAATTCCGGTCGCGTCTGACCTGCCGATGATCGACACGGTGATTGTCGAGGTGCCGAACCCCGGCCATCCTTACGGGGTGCGCGGCGTTGGCGAAACCGGCATCACCCCGCCGCTGCCCGCGCTGGCCAATGCGATTGCCGCAGCCACCGGGGCGCGGTTGCGCAGCCTGCCGATGTCACCGCCGAAGGTTCTGGCGGCGATCAAGGCAAGGTCGCATGGTTGAGATCAACCTCTGGTCTGGCTTGCGCAGATTCGCGGGGGATCAGACGGTGATTTCTGTCAAGGGTGATACCGTCAGGGGGATTCTGGATGCGCTGGTCAAGGCGCATCCGGCTCTGCTGCCGGTGATCAAGGCGGGGGTTTCGGTGTCGGTGAATGGTCAAATTGTTACCAACATGTCCGCCGCTATTGGTCCCTTGGACGAGGTCTATCTGATTCAGCGCATTAAGGGCGGCTAAGCGATATTTGAGGGTGGGATTAATCTGCGCCCGAATAAGCAGTCATCTTCAGAGATCCCAAAGAACCGCCGCTGAGCCTTGCCCCCAATCCGCCGTCCGGGCGCGCAAAAGCCGCAGATAGCGGCGGGCGGAGTTGCGGTTGAGACCGCTGACACCAGTGCGGGATGAGCGCGCGCGCGACCTTCTGTGAAACACGCCAAACCAAAGGCTTCAAGCCGCAAGACCGAACGGTCGTGAAGGGTCAGGTCAAGTCGGGGCCAATTACAGGGAAAACTGTTTCAGAACAATTCTTTGACCGCTTCCATCGCCACATAGGTCGAGGTGGACGCCACATGCGGCAGCGCCGAGATGCGCTCTGCCAGAACGCGGCGGTAATCTTGAATATCGGTGGTGCGGACTTTCAGCAGGTAATCGAAGCGGCTGGCGATCATATGCGCCTGTTCGACCTCTGGCACCGCCAGCACGGCCTTGTTGAAGGCTTGCAAAGCGGCTTCGCGGGTGTCCGATAGGCGCACCTCGACAAAGGCGACGTGGGCTTGGCCCATGCGGATCGGGTCGAGATTGGCACGGTAGCCGGTGATCACGCCGCCGTCTTCCAGCCGTTTCATCCGGGCTTGGGTGGGCGATTTCGACAGACCGATGCGGCGGCCGAGTTCGGTGGCGCTGATCCGGCCATCCATGCTGAGTTCGCGCAGGATGGCATGGTCGAAACGGTCAAGCGCGGCTCGGTCGATTGGCATGGCGCGGTGATCCTTTTGCGGCGTTTCGGCTGCGTTTTAGTATATAATGAGGGAAACAGCCTGTCAAACCTGCGCTATCATGGGCAAAATATTTAGGGGGCTGATATGAGCGATGCGTGGGCTGTAATTGAGCGTGATTCTCTGCGGGGTGAGGTGGCTTTAGTAGCCGCATTGATCGCCGAGGCGGGGATGGACGGCGCTCAGCGCGCGCGGGTGACGGCTTTGGGCGCGGATTTCGTGCGCCGAATCAGGGGCTCGGCCAAGCCGGGGCTGATGGAGGTTTTCCTCGCCGAATACGGGCTTTCCACCGATGAGGGCATAGCACTCATGTGTCTGGCCGAGGCGCTGCTGCGGGTGCCGGATGCCGAAACCATGGATGCTTTGATCGAGGATAAGATCGCGCCGAGCGATTGGGGGCGGCATCTGGGCAAATCGGTGTCGTCGCTGGTGAATGCATCGACTTGGGCGTTGATGCTGACCGGCAAGGTGCTGGATGAGCGCGAGCCGGGGGTGGTCGGCCATCTGAAAGCGGCGGTGAAACGCTTGGGCGAGCCGGTGATCAGGGGGGCTGTGACGCGGGCGATGAAAGAGATGGGGCGCAACTTTGTGTTGGGCGAAACCATTGAAAAGGCGATGAAGCGCGCGACTGTGCTGGAAGGGCAGGGCTATACTTACAGCTATGATATGCTGGGCGAGGCGGCGCGGACGGAAAGCGACGCGCGGCGCTATCATCTGTCGTATTCGGCGGCGATCACTTCGATTGCGAAGGCGGCGGTGACGGGGGATATTCGGACCAATCCCGGCATTTCGGTGAAACTGTCAGCACTGCATCCCCGCTATGAGGTCGCCAAGCGGGCGCGGGTGTTGGAGGAATTGGTGCCGCGGGTGCGCGCTTTGGCGGGTCTGGCGAAGGCGGCGGGGCTGGGCTTTAACATCGACGCCGAGGAAGCGGATCGGCTGGCACTGTCGCTGGAGGTGATCGAGGCGGTTCTCAGCGATCCGGCTTTGCGCGGTTGGGATGGTTTTGGCGTGGTGGTGCAGGCCTATGGGCGGCGCGCCGGGGCGGTGATTGACTGGCTTTATGCGCTGTCGCAGCGCTTGGATCGCCGCATCATGGTGCGGCTGGTCAAGGGTGCCTATTGGGACGCCGAGGTGAAACGGGCGCAGGTTTTGGGGCTGGAGTCGTTCCCGGTGTTCACCCGCAAACAAGCAACGGATGTCAGCTATATTGCCAATGCGCGCAAGCTGCTGGGCATGACCGACCGAATTTATCCGCAGTTCGCCACCCACAACGCCCATACGGTGGCGGCTATCCTCGATATGGCGACGGATAAAAAATCATTTGAATTCCAACGCTTGCATGGCATGGGCGAGCGGCTGCACGATATTGTGCTGATCGATAATGCCACCCACTGCCGGATTTATGCACCTGTCGGGGCGCATCGCGATTTGCTGGCTTACCTCGTGCGGCGGTTGTTGGAAAACGGCGCGAACTCCAGTTTTGTGAACCAGATTGTGAATGAGGAGGTCAGCCCGGAAACCGTGGCGGCTTGCCCGATTTCGGCGATGGAGGTGATGGCTCCGGTGCCATCCCCGGCGATTGCGACCGGGCCGGGGCTGTTTGGGCAGCGCAGGAACGCCAAGGGCTGGGATTTGACCGATGCGGGCGATCTCGCGGCAATTGCGGCGGCACGGGGGCCATTTGAGGCGACATTGTTTGAGGCGCGGCCGATGCTCGCGGGGCATGGTGTCGGTGGCTTGCGGCAAGAGGTGCGCAATCCGGCGAGTGGGGCGCTGGTCGGGCATGTTCTGAGCGCGTCAGAGGCGGATGTGGACACGGCTTTGCGTCTGGCGGAGCCTTGGGCGGCGGATGCTGCAACCCGCGCGACCGTGTTGCGGCGGGCGGCGGACCTGTATGAGGCGGACTATGGCGCGATCTTTGCGCTGCTGGCGCGCGAGGCGGGAAAATCCTTGGCCGATGCGGTGTCAGAACTGCGCGAAGCGGTTGATTTTCTGCGCTATTATGCCGATGGTGCCACAGGGCTGACTGCCCCCGCGCGCGGGGTTTTTGCCTGCATCAGCCCGTGGAATTTCCCGCTGGCGATTTTCTCGGGGCAGATTGGCGCGGCATTGGCGGCTGGCAACGCGGTCTTGGCCAAACCGGCACCGCAGACACCCCTTATCGCTGCGCGGGCGGTAGAGTTGTTACGGAAAGCTGGCGTGCCTGAAACGGCGTTGCAACTGTTGCCGGGCGATGGCGCGATGGGAGGGATGGTAACGTCTGATCCGCGCATCAAAGGTGTGGCTTTCACGGGATCGACCGAAACTGCGCTGAAAATCCGCCGCTCGATGACTGAATTTCTTGACCCGACAGCGCCGCTGATCGCGGAAACCGGCGGGCTGAACGCGATGCTGGTGGATTCAACGGCGCTGCCGGAACAGGCGGTGCGCGATATTCTTGCCTCCAGCTTCCAATCGGCGGGGCAACGCTGTTCGGCCCTGCGCTGCCTCTATGTGCAGGAAGACGTGGCGCATGTGGTGCAGGAAATGCTGTTCGGCGCCATGGACGAGTTGACCTTGGGTGATCCGCTGGATTTGGCCACCGATGTCGGCCCGGTGATTGATGCGACAGCGCAGGGCGGCATCCGTGACTATATCGCGGTGGCGCGGGCGGAAGGCCGGGTGTTGCGCGAAATGACCGCCCCGGTGCAGGGCACGTTTATCGCCCCCACGGTGATCAAAGTGCCGGGGATCGCCGCGATGCCGCGCGAGATTTTCGGCCCGGTGCTGCATATCGCCACCTTCAAGGCGGGTGAGGTGGATCAGGTCGTGCAAGCGGTCAATGCCACCGGCTACGGACTGACTTTTGGGCTGCACACCCGGATTGATGATCGGGTGCAGGCGGTGACCGAGGCGCTGCATGTCGGCAACCTTTACGTTAACCGCAACCAGATTGGCGCGGTGGTCGGCAGTCAACCCTTTGGTGGTGAGGGGCTTTCCGGCACCGGGCCGAAAGCCGGTGGGCCGGAATATCTGCATCGCTTCACGGTGACGGCGGCTGCGGCGTCCACCGGGACAAGCCCGGATTTGCCCGAGGCTGAGGTCGCCAAGGCGCTGCAAAATCTGCCCACACCACAGAACGCAGCCCATGCGCGGGTGTTGCCGGGGCCGACCGGCGAGTCAAACCGGCTGACCGCCAGCCCGCGCGCGCCGCTGTTGTGCCTTGGGCCGGGGCCGCAGGCGGCTGAAGCGCAGGCGCAAGCGATCCGGGCTTTGGGCGGCCAAGCGGTGCTGGCCGACGGCCTCGCGCCGCTGGCGCTGACCCGGCTGCGGGGGTTTTCCGGTGCTCTATGGTGGGGCGATGCAGCGCAGGGCCGGGCAAGGGCGCAGGCCTTGGCCGCGCGTAAGGGGCCAATTCTGCCGCTGATTGGCGATATGCCGGATGTGGCCCATGTGATGCTGGAGCGGCATGTCTGCATCGACACCACAGCTTCGGGCGGCAATGCGCAACTGCTGGCGGAAGTCTCTGGCTGAGCTTTCGCTTTGGTCATCCTCTGTGCTCAAATATCCTCTGTGCTCAAATATCCTCGGGGGGCGTGGGTTTGGCCTTTGCCAAACCCGCATGGGGGGCAGACCGCCCCCCGGCGCAGCCGTTCAACTTGGCTTGACGTCGCGCGTCAGATCGGAAAATCTGCGCTATGTTTCCAATCCGCGATCATAACCCCTCGGGCCGGGTGCCCTATGTGACCTACGCGCTGATCGCGGTGAATATCGCGGTGTTCGTGGTGTCTTGGTTTGGCTTGCGCGGCGAATATGCGCTGGCAGAGTTTTACTACACTTGGGGGCTGGTGCCCGCTTGGCTGATGCAGGGCGAGGGGTATTCTGCGCTGATCAGCCATATGTTCCTGCATGGCGGCTGGATGCATCTGGCGGGCAACATGCTGTTTTTGTGGATCTTTGGTGACAATCTGGAAGATGTGCTGGGGCATCTGCGCTATATTTTGTTCTACCTTGCCTGTGGGCTCGCGGCTGCGGCGTTGCAGGTGGCGGGCGATCCAGGGTTTGATGGGCCGCTGATCGGGGCATCAGGGGCGATCGCCGGGGTGCTCGGCGGCTATCTGGTGCTGTTTCCGCGTGCCCGTGTCGATGTGCTGTTGATTTTCATCATCTTTTTCCGGGTGTTTTCGATTCCGGCTTGGATCGTGCTGGGGATTTGGTTCGCGGTGCAAAGCTTTAATGGCTATTCTGCGACCGAGGATGGTGTGGCTTACCTTGCGCATATCGGCGGGTTTATTGCCGGGGCGGTTTTGGTGCTGCCTGTGCTGATGCGGCGCGGGTTTTGGGCGCAGAACAACGGCAAGCCGCCGCATCCGGCAGCGGAATATCCGGTCAGCCCCAGCCGCATCCCGCGCGTGCCAAAACGTTAGTTCAGCGCTCTAGACGTCCGAGCCGGGCCACGATTTTTATCAAAAATCGGTTTCGCGGCGCATCGCGCGCTTATGCGTCGCGGATGATTTTGGTCAGCGGCGCGAACAGCGCCTGATTGGCGCAGATCAATGCGCCGTTTTCCAAAATGTCGTAACCTTCGCGCACCGGGCCGATCAGGCCGCCGGCTTCTTTCACCAGCAAAATCCCGGCGGCGATGTCCCACTGCTGCAACTCGCGCTCCCAATAGCCGTCAAAGCGGCCAGCGGCGACATAGGCGAGGTCGAGCGAGGCGACACCCCAGCGGCGCATCCCGGCACAAGCGGGCATCAGGCGGGCAAGGTCGGCCAAAGTGGCGGGCAGGGTTTTCTTGGTGCTGAACGGCACTCCAGTGGCGAACACGGCTTCGTGCATCGCGCGACGGCCAGATACGCGCAGGCGGCGGTCGTTCATCCAGGCGCCTGAACCTTTTTCGGCCCAGAACATCTCATCCTTGGCGGCATCGAACACCACGGCGGAAGTGATCTCGCCCTTATGCTCCAGTGCGATGGAAATCGCCCAATGCGGCATGCCGTGCAGGAAGTTGGTGGTGCCATCGAGCGGATCGACAATCCAGCGGCGGGTGGGGTCTTGGCCTTCCTGCTCGCCAGTTTCTTTACCCAGCCAGCCATAGGTGGGGCGGCCCCCCATCAGATCCTCTTTGATGATCCGCTCGGCTTCGCGGTCGGCTTTGGTGACGAAATCACCGGGGCCTTTGGTCGAGACTTGCAGGTTCTCAACCTCGCGGAAGTCTTTCACCAGCGCTTTGCCAGCGCGGCGGGCAGCCTTGATCATCAGGTTGAGGTTGGCACTGCCTTGCATGGGCGGACTCCGGTCTGTGTAAGCTGGGGGGCATACACGGCTGGGGGAAAGAGCGCAAGGCGGCGGGGGGCGTTAAGACGGGCGGTTCAACTCGGCTTTGAAGAACGGCTCTGGGCTGTCAACTTCGACCAGACGGCGCTTTTCGACCTGCCAGAAGCGGCTGCCCACGGCACGGATGAAATCGCGGTCGTGGCTGACCAACAGGCAGGTGGCACGTTGGGTCAGCAGTTCGGATTCCAGTGCCTCTTGGCCTTCGATGTCGAGGTGGTTGGTGGGCTCGTCCAGCAGGTAGAAGTTGGGGTTGGACAGGCGCAGCAGCAGCATGGCGAGGCGGGCCTTCTGGCCGCCGGACAGCTTGCCCAAGGGCCGGGTTTGCCAATCGGGTTTGATGCCAGCGCCTGCGAGCAGGGTTTTGGTGGTCTGATCATTGGCGTGCTGGCTGATCAGAGCCTGCGGGGTCATGCTGTCGGACAGTTGCGCGAGGTTTTGGTCGGAATAGCCCAGCACAAGGGTCGCGGCGGCTTTGATCGCGCTGGGCTGGCCTTGGATCGCAGCGAGTACGGCGCGGATCATTTGGGATTTTCCGGTGCCGTTTGCGCCCAGGATCACCACGCGGTCGCCGCGTTCGATCCATTTTTGCCCCGTAGAAAACAATGGGCGGGCGTCGGGGGTGGTGATGGGCGCATCGTTCAGGGTGATCAGGGCTTTGGCATGGGTGCCGGAATTGACCAGTTTGATCGCCCCAGATGAGGTTTCGCGGTGGGCGGGGCGAGCGGCTGACTCCAGCTTTTCGGCGCGATCTTTCAGCTGTTTGGTCTTGGTGATCAACAGATCGGAGCCGGAATTGATACCGATGTTCTTCAGTTTGGCGGCTTGGCGGCGAAGTTGATCGGCTTTGTTCAGATCGTTTTCAAAGCGGCGCGAGTCTGCTGCATCGGTTTCTTCCAAGGCGGCGCGGGCGCGGGAATAGGGCAGCGCAAACATACGGCTGGAGGTCGCGCGCAGGAACAGGCTGCGGCTGGTGGCGGCATCCAAGAAGGCGCGGTCGTGGCTGGTGGTGATCACGGCGGTGTCGCGCGCCAGGCTATCAAGCCAGCGTTGCAGGGTGCCGATGCGGGAGAGGTCGAGATGGTTGGTGGGCTCGTCCAGCAGGTAGAGGTCGGGTTCAGTGATCGCGGCGCGGGCGAGCAGGGCAATGCGCTGCCAGCCGCCAGAGAGGGCGTTGAGGGGCGTGTCGCGCAGGGCTTCGGGGACGGAGAGATCATCCAGCACAATCTCGGCGCGCCAAGATTCATAATCGGCTTGGTCGGCGGGGAGGGCGGCCAGAGTGGCTTGCCGGAAGGTCAGCGGCAGCAAAGTTGTTGGCACGTCTTGATCGACCAGCGCGGATTTTAAGCCTCGGGTGCGGGTGATTTCGCCAGAGGTGGGCTCCAACGTTCCGGCCAAGCAGCGCAGCAGTGAGGATTTGCCGCGGCCGTTGGCGGCGATCAGGCCAAGGCGGTCTCCGGGCTCGATGGAGAAACTGAGGTCGGTGAACAGCGGTTGGCCGAGGGTGAGGGTGAGCGATTTGGTGGCAAGCAGGGTCATGATTCTATCCGCATGATAAGTAGCGCAAAAGCGCTGTTGAGGCGGACCGAAAACCTGATCAGGCGGAACCTGCGATGCGGCTCGGGTCAGCCCTGCGACAAATGCAGGGCCGATGCAGGGCCATGGTTGAGTGGGTGGCAGATCAAGTTCATGCACCCCTCCTGTGGCTTCATGTGCCCGGACAGGCTACATTTTGCCCGAACGAAGGTCAATCAGCGGCGGAGATCAATCATGCGCAACCGGGGCTTCACCCGGGGCCATAACGCGGGGCTCAGCCTTTTTCAGGAACCATGCCAAGGGCAAAGCGCACAGCGTGATTACCATCATCAGATAGAAATCGTCGATATAGCTGATCATCAGCGCTTGGATTGAAACCAGACCATCCATCTGTTTCAAGGTGGCTGCGGTCATGGTGCCGGGCGGCACCACCACGTTGAAATTCGGGTTGAACGATGAGATCGCCACCGACAGATCGGCATGGTTGACCTGCACATTGCGGGTCAGCATCAGCGTCACCATCCAAATCCCGATCGACGAGCCGATATTGCGCACCAGTGAAAACAAGCTGGTGGCATCGGCGCGCAACTCTGGCGCGATGGTGGCGAAGGCGATGGTCGATAGCGGCACGAACACCAGACCGAGGCCAAGACCTTGGAGCACGCCCGTCCAGATCACCGGGCCGGGGCCCATTTGCGGCGTAAACCCGGTCATAAAATACAGAGAGGCGGCGGTCAGGATCAGGCCAACTGACACCAACAGCCGGGCATCGGTTTTCTGCACCAAGCGCCCGACGATCAGCATCGATGCCATGGTGCCCACCCCGCGCGGACCCATGACAAGCCCGGTGGTGATGGTCGGATAGCCGAAAATGCGCGACAGCATCGGCGGCAGCAGGGCAAGCGAGGCCAGCAGGATGATGCCGATGATGAAGATGAACACCAATCCGGTGGAGAAGTTGCGATCAAGGAACATCCGGGGTTCAAGGAATGGTTTGTTGGCCCCCATGATATGGATGACGAACACCCACATGCCTGTGAGGGTCAGGAACAGGTAGAGCCAAATTTCGGCGGAAGAGAACCAGTCAACCTCACCGCCGCGATCCAGCATCAGTTGCAGCGCGCCAATGCCGATGGACAGCATGCCAAAGCCGAAGAAATCAAAGCGGCGCAGGCGTTTGACGGATTTCGGCAGATAGGCAAAGCACCCCAAAAAGGCGATTATGCCGACAGGCAGGTTGACGAAAAACACCCAGCGCCAGTTGAAGCTTTCGGTCAGCCAGCCGCCCAAGGTGGGGCCGATGATCGGGCCGACCATGATGCCTGCGCCCCATAGTGCCATGGCTTGACCCGCTTTTTCGCGCGGGTTGATGTCCAAGAGGAATGTTTGCGACAGTGGCACGATGGCAGCACCAAATACGCCTTGCAACAGACGGAACAGTACCATCGATGGCAGGCTCCACGCCAGACCACAGGCGATCGAAGTGACAACGAAGCCCGCGATCGAGATCAGGAAGAACTCGCGCTTGCCGATGCGGTCGGAAATCCAGCCCGTCGCCGGGGTCATGATCGCAGAGGCGACGATATAGCTGGTCAGCACCCAAGTGATGGTGTCTTGGCTTGCGCCAAGGTCGCCCGTCATGGTGGGCAGGGCGACGTTGGCGATGGTGGTGTCGAGCACCTGCATGATCGTCGCCAGCATAATCGACAGCGTGATCAAACCCTTATGCGGGACTTCTGTGGTGGGGGCGGTGCTCATGTCGGATTACTTCAGAAAGCCGGGCAGCAGGTCTGACAGGCTGCGGTGGCGGCCCGTGTCGACCGAAACAGAGGCACTGACGCCCGAGGACAGGCCCTTAGCATCCTCGGGGTTGAGAAAGCGCAGGGTGACGGGGACGCGCTGGGTGACTTTGACCCAGTTGCCCGTGGCGTTCTGCGCGGGCAGCAGCGAAAACTCGGACCCCGTGCCCGCGCCAATGGCGGCCACCACGGCCTCGATCTTGCGACCGGGGTTGATGTCAAAGGTGATTTCTGCCGGAGAGCCCACGGTGATACCCTCCAACTGGGTTTCCTTGAAGTTGGCATCGACCCAAGTGTCATCGGTCTGCACCAGTGCGAACAGGCTTTGTCCGGCGGCGACCATCTGGCCGGGTTTGAACGACGAGGCTTGGTAGATCACGCCATCGGCGGGGGCTTTGACCACGGCGTTGGCGTAGTTGTAGGCGGCCTGCGCGCTGGCGATCACGGCGGCGCGGACGGCGGGGTGATTGTCGGTTGGGATCAATGGATCACCCCAGATGGCCGCCAAGGCCGAAGCGACGGCTTGCTTGGCGAGATCGCGCTGATCAAGGGCCGTGCGTTCATCATGGCGGGCGTCGATCAGGTTGGAATCGGTGGCGACACCTTTTGCGCCAAGGCTTTCCTGCCGCTCGCGTTCTGTGGTCTGGTAAGCGGCTTCATCCTCGGTCAACTGCAGATTGGATTGGGCGGTGGCATAGGCCAGCTTCAACTGCTCGACCGTGATGCGGGCGGCGGTAACGGCGGCATCGGCTTGGGCTTGTGCCAGCCTGTAGGGCACCGGATCAACTTGGAACAGCACGTCGCCGGCTTTGACGGTCTGGTTGTCTTTCACCAGCACTTTATCAATCCGTCCCGCCACCGACGAGGCCACCGAGATGCGGGCTTGGTGCAGGTAGGCGTTTTCGGTTTCCTCATAGCGCCCGCTCATCAGCCAATAGGCCCCCGCCGCCACCAGCAGCACCAAGGGGCCCGCTATCATCAGCACCCGGCGTTTTTTGCGCGGGGCTGGGGTCGGGGCAGCGATTGGGGCGGTGACGGGTGTGATCGGGGTGACGGTGGCTGGCGGGTTTGCGGCGGGGGTGTTGGTCGAATTGGCGGTCATATCAGATGTCCTTCACGTCTGCCGCTGCATCGCAGACGGCCTGAGACAAGGTTGTGGTCACCGAGGCAAGCCCGGTGATAAGGGCTGCGCGCGCCTCGGGGGTCAGGCCCGACAGCGCTTCGGCAAAGACGGAATCCGCCATTGCCTTTAAATCGTTGCGGATCAGCAGGGTGGAGGCGGTCGGCACGATCACCCGCACGCGGCGATCCTCGGGATCAGGCTCACGCGCGACCCAACCGGCTTGCTCCATTCGGTCCACCAGCCGCGAGACCGAGATTGGCTCAATTTCCAGCTTATCCGCGATGCGGGCTTGGCTGGCGCGGCCCTCGCGCAGCACCACGGCCAGAAGCCGCCACTGCGCCGAGGACAGGCCATATTCCGACGCCCGCTGTGAAAAGCGTTTGCGCACCAGACGGGAGGCGTCATGCAGCAGAGGTCCAAGCTGATCTTGTGCAAAATTCATTAGGCATAGTTATAATAAGCCTGCTTATTATTCCAATGCGTTTCTTGCATGGCAGAGATGCGCTTCGCGCTTGGTCTGAGACTCGCTTTGCGCGGGGGCTGGGATGCAGCCGTGCCCTATCCGCGCTGCAGTTTGACCGCTTCGGACCGCCCCAGTTTCAGGAAATGACCGACATAGGGCTTGCTGGCGTCTTCTTCGCGGGTGGCGGCATAGAGGCGTTTGGTGATGCTGCCCGGACCAAGCGGGCGGGTGATGTAATCGGCGTTGGATTTCACATCGCGCAGCACCCAATCGGGCAGTACGGCGACACCGCGATTAGAGCCCACCAGCATCAGGATCACGGCGGTCAGTTCCACCGGGCGCTGGGCGCGTGGCTCGATCCGGGCGGCGGTCAGCAGTTCGGTGAACACATCGAGCTTATCGCGCGGCACCGGGTAGGTGATCAAGGTTTGGTCGCGGAAATCTTCGGCCTCTATCATCGTCTTGGCCGACAGCGGGTTTTGCGATGAGGCGATGAACATCGGATGGTAGTCGAACAGCGGGTTGAACGAGATGCCGGGCAGCGGTTCGGGGTTGGATGAGATCACCAGATCAACCTCTTCGCGCAGCAGGGCGGGAAAGCTGTCAAAGGCGAGGCCCGCGCGAATATCTACATCAACCTCGGGCCAAGCGTGGCGGAACAGTTCCAGCACAGGGAACAGCCAGTCAAAGCAGGCGTGGCACTGGATGGCGATGTGCAAACGCCCGGTCTTGCCCGCTTGCAAGGCGCGAAATTCTTCCTCCAAAGCGGTGATTTCCGGCAGGATACGTTCGGCGGCGCGCAGCATACGGATACCTGCGGCGGAGAGGGTCATTGGTTTAGACCGGCGCACGAACAACTCCATCCCAACCTGCGCTTCCAGCCCCGCGACCTGATGGCTGAGCGCCGACTGCGTCATGTTCATCAGATCGGCAGCACGGGCGAGACCGCCCGCCTGATGGATGGCGCGGATGGTGCGCAGGTGGCGGAGTTCCAGATACATGCGCGACTTTCATCATTATGGTGAAAACTATGAATTGGCTTCAATTTACGCGCGGTGACATAACGGGGTCAAGTAAAAGGAGCCGGACCTTGTCTGCACCGCGTATCTCGTTTGAATTCTTCCCGCCGCAATCCTTGGACGCCTCGTTCAAACTGTGGGAAACAGTGCAGGTGCTGGCGCCAATGCAGCCGGATTTTGTCAGCGTGACCTATGGCGCGGGCGGCACCACCTGCAAGCTGACGCATGACGCGGTGGCCACCATCAAGCGCAATTACGGGCTGAATGTGGCTGCGCATTTGACCTGCGTTGATGCCAGCCGGGCCGAAACCCTCGAGGTTGCAGAGGCTTATGCGGACGTGGGCGTGACCGAGATTGTGGCATTGCGCGGCGATGCCCCGAAAGGCGCGGATCGGTTCATCCCGCATCCCGACGGATTCGGCTCATCGGTGGAACTGGTCGAAGCCTTGGCGAAGACCGGAAAATTCAAGCTGCGCGTTGGGGCCTACCCCGAGCCGCACCCGGATGCTGCAGATAAATTTGCCGATGTGGATTGGCTGAAGCGCAAGATTGACGCAGGGGCCAGCAGTGCCATCACGCAGTTTTTCTTTGAGGCGGACACCTTCTTCCGCTTCCGCGATGCTTGCGTGAAGGCTGGGATCACCGCCCCGATCATTCCGGGCATCCTGCCGATCCAGTCGTGGGACGGCGCCAAGAAATTTGCCGCCCGCTGTGGTGCAAGTGTGCCGCAGCGTCTGGATGAAGGTTTTGCAATGGCGAAACGGGACGGGCGCGAAGATTTGCTGGCGCTGACCCAATGCACCACTCTGTGCAGCCGTCTGCTTGAGGGTGGCGTCGAGGACCTGCATTTCTACACCCTCAACCGCCCGGAACTGACGCGCGAAGTTGTCCGTGCCTTAGGCATTGCACCGGGACTGAGCCCGCAAATCGCACTCGAAAAGGTCGCTTAAGCGTTAACGTCTCCCTGACGGCGGGTTCCCCCAGAACCGGCGACCTCACTCGCGCGCCTCCCCCCACGGGAGGCGCGTTTTTTCTATGCGTTTTTAGTAGTCGGGGGCGGGCAGGATGCGGTAAAGCTTGGGAAATATCGCGAAGGATGCCGCAATGAAGCCGATTTTCGTTCTGAATGGCCCAAACCTGAACCTGCTGGGCCTGCGCCAGCCCGAGATTTACGGGCAGGAAACCTTGGCCGATGTGGTGGCTGGCCTGTCAGGGCTGGCGGTGGAATTGGGGCTGGCGGTGGAGTGTATGCAATCCAACCACGAGGGCCAGTTGGTCGATTGGATCCAAAGCGCGCGCGGGGCGGCGGCGGGGATCATCATCAATCCGGGCGCTTATTCGCACACTTCGGTGGCGATTTTGGACGCGCTGAACGTGTTTGAGGGCGTGGTTTTGGAGGTGCATATCTCCAACATCCACAAGCGCGAAGCGTTTCGTCATCATTCCTTCGTATCGGGGCGGGCGGAAGGCGTAATCGCGGGGTTTGGCACCGAGGGCTATCTGCTGGCGCTACGGCGGATGGCTTCTTTGCTGAAACGCTAGGGTCGTGGCGGCGTGGGAGCCTCCGGCGGGGATATTTTTGCCAAGATGAAATGGTTTCGGTGGCATCCTGAGGCGCGCGTTGTCGGCGACGATCGGGCGTTGCGCAGCGCTTTGGCTGTGCCGGGGCGGGCGTTTCGGATTGGCGGCGTGGGCGCGCTGCCTTCGGGCGAGGGGGTGTTTGAGACGCTGACCTCTGGCTCCTCCGGCGCGCCCCGGCGGATTTTGCGCAGTATGGAGTCGTGGACCCGCAGTTTTGCGGTCAACGCGGGGCTGTTTGGCATCGGGCCGGGGGTGCGCGTGGCGGTGCTGGGCGATCTGGTGCATTCGCTGGCGCTCTACGGCGTGCTGGAGGGGCTGCATCTCGGGGCGGACGTGGTTCTGCTGGGAGGTGTGCGGCCAGATCGGCAGGCGCGGACCTTGGCTGGGGCGGAGGTGATTTACGCCACGCCCGCGCAACTTAGGCTGTTGGTTGAGGCCGGGTGGCAGGCCTCGGGGTTGATCTTGGTTGGCGGCTCGAAGCTGGACGCAGGGCTGCGGGCGGCTTTGGCGGGGGCCGAGGTACGGGAGTTTTACGGCGCGGCGGAAGCGAGTTTCATCACGCTGGCGGGACCGGACGCGCCGGCGGAGTCGGTGGGCGCGGTCTATCCCGGTGTCGAGATTGACCTGCGGGCGGGGCAGATCTGGGTGCGCTCGCCCTATCTTTTTCAGGGCTACGCCGGGGCGGATGCAGGTGGGGCGGTTTGCGACGATGGCTGGCTGTCGGTCGGTGAGATCGGGCGGCTGCAGGACGGCTATCTCTATCTGTCGGGCCGGACGGGGCGGATGGTGACGGTGGCGGATCAGAACGTGTTTCCCGAGGAGATCGAGAGCTTTATCGCCGGGCTGCCGGGGGTGGCGCGGGTGGCCGTGCTGCCGCGTAAGGATATTTTGCGCGGGGCGGTGATGGTGGCGGTTTTGCAGGGGGATGTGACGGCGGAAGCGACGATCTTGGCGGCGTGTCGCGCGCGGTTGGGGGCGTTGATAGCCCCACGCGCGGCGATCTGGGTGCAGGAGTGGCCGGTGTTGGCCTCGGGGAAAACCGATCTGCTGCGGTTGGCGGGCGAGGTCGGGCTGTGAGCGTGATCTTGGCGGCGAAGCGGACGGCGGTAGTGCCGCGGAATGGGGCGTTTTCGCGATTGGAGATTGAGGATTTGGGAGCGCCTGTGGTGCAGGCGTTGTTGGCGGCGGCGGGGATTGCTGCGGCTTCGGTGGATGAGCTGATCTGTTCGAACGCGCTCGGGGCGGGCGGCAATCCGGCGCGGCGGGTGGCGCTGGCTGCTGGGCTGCCGGAACGGGTTGCGGGGTTGTCGGTGGATCGGCAATGCGCGGGGGGGCTTGATGCGATTTTACTGGCGCGGGCGCTGGTCGATTCGGGCGCTGCCGAGGTGGTGATCGCGGGCGGGGTGGAGAGTTATTCGCGGCGTCCGTTGCGGCTGCGAACTGATCCTGAGGGTGGCGCGGCGGTGGCCTATGATCAGGCGCGGTTCACGCCTTGGGATGATCGTGATCCGGGCATGGCGGAGGCTGCGGAGGCGCTGGCGGAGCGGTTAGGAATTTCGCGCGGGGCGCAGGATGTTTGGGCGGTGGAAAGTCATGCCAAGGCGCGGGTGTGCGAGGGCGAGATTGTCGAGGTTGCCGGGCAGGTGCGTGATGTGTTTGCGCGCGAGTTGAGCCTTGAGGTGGCGGCGCGGGCGAACGTGGTTTGCGGGTCGATCACGGCGGCGAATGCGGCGGTGGCGGCGGATGCGGCGGCTTTTGTGCTGGTGGTGTCGGAACGGGTGGCGGCGGGGCGCGGGATGCGGATCTTGGGCGGGGTGACGCTGGGCGGCGATCCGGTGGAGCCGGGGCTGGCTCCGGTTGCGGCGATTCGGGCGGCGTTGCAGCGGGCGGGGATTGGGGTGGATCGGGTGATGGTGGCGGAGATTATGGAGGCCTATGCGGTGCAGGCAATGGCCTGCGTGAGTGGGGCGGGGTTGGACGCTGCCTCGGTCAATATCGGCGGCGGGGCGCTGGCGCGCGGGCATCCGATCGGGGCCTCGGGGGCGGTGCTGGCGGTGCGGTTGTTTTATGAATTGCAGGCCGGGATCGGGCTGGCTGCGATTGCGGCGGCGGGGGGGATCGGCACGGCTTTACTGGTGGAGCGGTAGGGGGTGTCCACGCGTGGACAGGGATTCTGTCGCTGTCATTTCAATGGGTTGTGAGGGTCGCGTTAACGGATTGTTAAGGTTCTGACGCTCTGCCCGGAGGGCGATTTTCGCGCGAAAATCAGGGGGCGTTCCCGCCCCCTCGGCCTGCTGCCTCACCCCCTGAGGATATTTGAGCTAATGTGAAATTGGGTGGAGGTGATAGGTTTGACGGTTTGGTTTTGGTATGGGCGTTTGGTCGGGCTTGCGGCCCGTGCCCTGTCTGAGGTTTGCTGGGGAGGCGATGCAGACAAGTGCGGGCGGATTTGGTGGGTTTGAAACGAGCCGTGAGGATGACCGCGCCTTCAATGACCGCAACGCATATCCGAATGGCAGCTATGAGGGCGGCGTTTGTAGAGAGCACGGCTGCCAGCAATGCCCAAAGCGAGAAGAAGACGGACAGCTGGACAAGGGCCAGGAGAACGCTCAATAGGATTGCACTGGCACCCGAGAATTTCAGTTTGCTGCCGCAGTTTGTGCAAGTCGTGCCACCGCAACAGGCCTTCATGCGGTGTTTTAGAGCAAGTCGCCGTTCATATGATTCAGGCTTCCCATCTTGGACGGTTTCTGATTCCCTGATCTTTCCAGATATAGGGGATCGAGATGGGCAAATCACATCCTATGGAGCTTCGCAG
>NZ_JAFCTX010000025.1:0-70523 GCF_049896245.1 Cypionkella sp. TWP1-2-1b2
GGCGTTGTAAGAGCGCCAGTTCGTCGTGCGGTAGGTCGGAGGTGCAGGTTTGCTCATACCCTGCGACTAACACCTTGCAGTCACGCAGGGAATCCCTCACGATTTGTGCAACAGAGCCTCTCTGAAGCTCAGAGACTGACCGGCCGGACGTGGGCAACGTCGAAAAAGGACTTAGAGAAGCTGTGTAGAAAAGGAATGCTTGAGTTTTCTGCTGGTGACTATTCACGAGATCCAAAGGCGCATTACCAATTAGCGAAAAAAGACTTATCGTAGGACTTCGCTCCGATTTCGACTATTGTGAAATCCCTATTCTTAGCTTGGGTTAATTGCGCCAAACCTTATCAAATCCTTAACGCCCCACCCCAACCAACTGATATAAAACAACAAAAAAAGGTCCCGAGTTGGGACCCTACCCGATCCGGCCCCGAACCCCGCCAGTCTGGCCCCGGTCCAGCAAGATATGGTCGGCCAGAACGCAGGCCATCATCGCCTCCCCCACCGGAACCGCGCGGATGCCCACGCAAGGGTCGTGCCGCCCCTTGGTGACCAGAGCAATCTCCGCTCCCGTCGCATCAATCGTCGCCCGTGGCGTCAGAATAGACGAGGTCGGCTTCACCGCGAACCGCACCACCACCGGCTGACCCGAGGATATCCCGCCCAATATCCCCCCCGCATGGTTCGACAGAAACTCCGGCCCCGATGCCCCCATCCTTATCTGATCCGCATTCTCAACCCCGGTCAAAGTGGCGGCATCGAACCCGTCCCCGATCTCCACCCCCTTCACCGCATTGATCGACATCATCGCGCTGGCCAGATCAGAGTCCAGCTTGCCATATAACGGCGCCCCCAACCCCGCAGGCACCCCCGACGCCACCACCTCAATCACGGCCCCCACCGAATTGTGGGCCAGCCGCAGCCCGTCCAGATAGTCCGCCCACCCCGCGACAGCCTCTGGATCAGGACAAAAGAACGGGTTGCCCGAGATCACCGAACTATCAAACCGCCCCCGATCAATCCCCATCACTCCCATCCGCACCATATATCCGCTGATGGTCAGCCCCGGCACCAACGACGCCAACACCGCCCGCGCCACCCCGCCCGCAGCCACCCGAGACGCCGTCTCGCGCGCCGAACTTCGACCACCTCCGCGATAGTCCCGCACCCCATATTTCTGATGATAGGTGATATCAGCATGACCGGGGCGGAAGGCTTGGGCGATGTTGCTGTAATCTTTCGAACGCTGATCCGTGTTCTCAATCATCAACTGAATCGGCGTGCCGGTCGTCACGCCCTCAAACACTCCCGACAGAATCCGAACCTCATCCGCCTCTTTGCGCTGGGTGGTGAACTTTGAAGTCCCCGGTTTGCGCTGATCCAGCCAGGGCTGCAAATCCGCCTCGCTCAGTTTAATCCCCGGAGGGCAGCCGTCTACTGTGCAGCCAATCGCAGGCCCGTGGCTTTCGCCCCAAGTGGTGACGCGAAACAGATGACCGAAGGTGTTCAGGCTCATGGGCGGGCTCCTCTTTGCATCTCCAATATGCCAAGCTATGCCTTCGATAAACCCATAAAGCGGTTTGTGGGCTATCTGAAGAGCCGGCCCTTAAGCTGCAAAAAGTCTTCCCAGCGGGGAGTGACTTGTGTTTTGGGGCCAGTTTAGCGGCGATTTCCACAACATATAGCGGTTCACCCGCGCGCGCTGTGTTAGGCTTTGTTAAAACTCCAACGCCCCCTGCCCCGAGCCATCAACCTCTTTCGCGGCTTTCTTGAAGCCATCGTCACGGCGCGCGGGCAGGCGCACGGCGCGGTCGCGCAGGGCGATGGACGGTTTCGCGCTTGCACCGATACGCCCGGCTAGGTAACGTAACAGTCTAGTCCCGGAGCCATAGAATGTTGAAATCGCGTCTCCCGAAGTTCATTCGGGACAGCTATGAATGCTATGAGTGGAAGCATGCGAGCGCGATCCTGTCGCAAGATTTCCCCAATGAGTGGCAAGATATCCTTGACGCACTTTCGACCTTCCGGCTGCGCAAATCCTGGATCAGCAAGGGCGGCGGCAACAAATCCCAGCTGTCGGCGTTCATTGATGGGTTTCTTACCGATAGGGGTTGGGTCGAAAAGCAGTTTCAAACGGCGATTGAGGTCGATGGCGCGCGGTTGGATTCACCGACGCACAAGATTGACTGCTTCAAGAATGGGGTCGCGCTTGAAATCGAATGGAACAACAAAGACCCATTCTTTGATCGGGATCTGAACAATTTTCGACTGCTTTTTGATCTGCGAGCGGTCAGTGTCGGCATCATCGTGACGCGGGCTGACGAGTTGCAGGATATTTTCAACGATCTTGGCCGCGGAAACTCTTACGGAAACTCGACCACACATATGTCAAAGTTGCTGCCTCGGATTGAGGGCGGCGGCGGCGCGGGTTGCCCGCTGTTGGTATTTGGCATCACCAAGGCGCTCTATCTGGAGGACGCGGAATGATCAGTGCTGCTGACGACCTGTTGGGTAAGGCGGGCAACACCAAGTTTCGCACAATTCTGGCCGATCCGCCGTGGCAGTTTCAAAATCGCACCGGCAAGATGGCTCCCGAGCATAAACGGCTTGCGCGCTATCCGACGATGACTCTGCGCGATATTTGTGAACTGCCTGTGCAACAAGTGGCGGCGGATACGGCGCATCTTTACCTGTGGGTGCCGAATGCCTTGCTGCCCGAAGGACTGAAGGTGATGGAAAGCTGGGGGTTCAGTTATAAATCCAACATCATCTGGTATAAAATCCGCAAGGATGGTGGCCCTGATCGGCGCGGGGTTGGGTTTTATTTTCGCAATGTTACCGAAGTGTTGTTGTTTGGTGTGCGCGGCAAAAACGCCCGTACTCTGCAACAGGGGCGCACCCAAGAGAATATACTATCAACCCAAAAGCGGGAACACAGCCGCAAACCTGATGAGCAATATAGCCTGATCGAAGGGTGCAGCAGTGGCCCTCGGCTAGAGATGTTCGCACGCGGGCCGCGCGTTGGATGGACAGTTTGGGGCAATCAAGCAGACGAATATACCCCAACTTGGGATACGTATTCCAATCATTCACAAGCCAACGTCACGCCGCTGGTTGTGGCTGCAAAATAGGTATTTGCAAAGCACCATTGGCTTAGATCGCAAGCCGTCAAGCGTGCCGCGCGACGTAAGGTGCCGCGCTCCACACCTTCGGCAAAGGTTAAGAATTGGTGAATGGGATATGTGTAACCTGTTGAAATCCAATAGTCATACCCGCTGTCCACACGTGGACACATATCCCCCTTGCACGCAGCACCGCATTCCGTATGCTTCGCCTTACCTCGGGGAGCCCCTCGGTCGTTTCTTTGAAACGAGCCGATAGGCTGAGATGCGAAAGCGAACCCGTCGAACCTGAACCGGATCATACCGGCGGAGGGAAGGTGCATGGGTTCTCCATTGCCGACCAATCCGTCGCACCTTGGAGAGACTTATGAACACCAGACTCCTCGCTGCGGGCCTCGCTGTTATCGCCGCGCCCGCGCTGGCTGACACGCCTGTTCTCACCGTGCTGACCTACGACAGCTTCACCTCGGAATGGGGCCCCGGCCCGGCGATTGAGAAGGGGTTTGAGGCGAGTTGCGGCTGCGACGTGAAATTCGTCACCGCAGGCGATGGGGCGGCGTTGTTGGCCCGTGTGAAGTTGGAGGCGGCAGATAGCAAGGCCGATGTTGTGGTGGGCCTCGATACCAATCTTACCGCCGACGCCACCGCAACCGGGCTGTTCGCGCCCGTTGTGGCAACCCCGAACACCCTGCCGGTGCCGTTCACCGATCCGAATTTTATCCCGTTCGACTGGGGCTATTTTGCCTTTGTCTACGACAAAACCAAGGTGGCGAAGGTGCCGACTTCGTTTCAGGAACTGGCGGCGTCTGATCTGAAAGTGGTGATTGAGGACCCGCGGTCTTCGACCCCCGGTCTGGGATTGGTGTTGTGGGTGAAGGCGGCTTACGGCGACAAGGCGCCGCAGATCTGGGCCGATCTGGCGGATAATATCGTGACGGTGACGCCCGGCTGGTCAGAAGCCTACGGGATGTTCACCGAGGGGCAGGCCGATATGGTGCTGTCGTATACCACCTCGCCCGCCTATCACCTGATCGCCGAGAGTGACGATACCAAGGCGGCGGCGGCGTTTACCGAGGGGCATTACATGCAGGTTGAGGTGGCGGGGAAGCTGGCCTCAACGCAACAGCCCGCGCTGGCGGATCAGTTTTTGGCCTACCTGACGGCGGATGCGGCGCAGTCGGTGCTGATCACCACGAACTGGATGTATCCGGCGAAAACTCCGCTGGAAGGTTTGCCGAAGGGGTTTGAGACATTGGTGCAGCCGGTGAAAGCTTTGCTGATGTCGGCAAGTGACGCCGAAGCCGCCCGCGCGCCCGCGATTGCGGAATGGCAAGCCGCGCTGTCGAAATAGGCCCAGCCCTCGGGCTGAGCCTTGCCATCGCCGCGCTGATTTTGGGCAGTGCGGTGATGGTGGCCGCGCGGGCGGATAGTTTTGCTTTGGCCGCGCAGGATTGGCAGGCGTTGCGGTTTACCGTGCTGCAAGCCAGTTTGTCGGCGGCAGTGTCGAGTGTGCTGGCGATCCCTGTGGCGCGGGCTTTGTTCCGCCGTCGGTTTGCGGGGCGCGGCGTGTTGATCCGGCTGCTGGCGGCTCCTTTTGTGCTGCCGGTGGTGGTGGCTGTGATGGGGCTTTTGACGGTGTTTGGGCGGGGCGGGCCTGTGAATGGGGCGCTGGCGTGGCTTGGTTTGCCCGAGGTGTCGATCTTTGGGCTGCATGGCGTGGTGTTGGCGAATGTGTTTTTCAACATGCCGCTGGCGACCCGGATGTTGCTGCATGGCTGGCAGTCGATCCCGTCTGAGCGGTTTCGTCTGGCGCAGTCGCTGGGATTGCCGCCATCTGCACAGTTGCGGCATTTGGAAGCGCCGATGCTGCGGGCACAGCTGCCGGGGACATTCGCGGTAATCCTGCTGATTTGTCTGGCGAGCTTTGCGATTGCCTTGATGCTGGGCGGGGGGCCGAAAGCAAGCACGCTGGAATTGGCGATTTACCAGTCTTTGCGGTTTGAGTTTGATTTGGGGCGGGCGGCTTTGTTGGCGGCAGTGCAGTTTGCGCTGTGTGCGGCGATCACGCTGGCTGCGGCCCGGTTGACCTTGCCGCAGGGATTTGGCGCGGGGCTGGGGCGGCGGATGGAGATTGCGGCGCCGAGCGGATGGCGGCGGGGGGCGGATGGACTGGCGATTGTGGGTGCTGCGCTGTTTTTGTTCGCGCCGTTGCTGGCGGTGGTCATTAAAGGATTACCGGGGATGGCGGCGCTGCCGAATGGGCTTTGGCCTGCGGTTTTGCGCTCGGTTTCGGTGGCGGTCATATCTGCCATTTTGGCGACGGGTGGTGCGCTGATCTTGGCTATGGGGGCGGCGCGCAGCAGAAGCCGCGCCATCGAACTGGCGGCGATGCTGCCGCTTGCAGCGAGTTCGCTGGTGTTGGGGACGGGGCTTTTCCTGATGGTGCGCCCGTTTGTCAGCCCTGAAAGCTTTGCGCTGCCGATCACGGTTTTGGTGAATACTACGCTAACGCTGCCCTATCTGTTCCGCCTGCTTTTGCCCGAGGCGCGGCAGCTTGAGGCGGATTATGGGCGCTTGACTGCCAGCCTTGGTTTGCCGCGCCGGACGGTGTTGCGGTTTATCACTCTGCCGCGATTGGCGCGACCCTTGGGCTATGGCGCAGGACTGGCTGCGGCTTTGTCGATGGGCGATCTGGGGGTGATTGCGCTGTTTGCGGGGGATGGAGGTGCCACTTTGCCGCTGTTCGTGCAGCATTTGATCGGGGCGTATCGGCTGCAGCAGGCGGCTGCGGCCTCGTTGATACTGGTCGCGATCAGCTTTGCCTTGTTCTGGGCCTTTGACCGATTGGGAAGCCATTATGCTGACGCTTGAAGCGCTGGTTTTGCAACAGGACGATTTCTGCCTGACGGCTGATTGGTCGGTGGCAGCGGGCGAGCGGGTGGCGCTGATTGGGCCATCGGGTGCGGGCAAATCAACGCTGCTGATGGCGCTGGCGGGGTTTTTGGCCCCAGCGCAGGGGCGGATTTTGTGGCAGGGCGCTGATTTGGCAGGGGTTTTGCCCGGAGATCGACCGCTTACGATTCTGTTTCAGGATCAGAACCTGTTTCCGCATCTGACGTTGACGCAGAACCTTGGGCTGGGGTTGTCGCCGACCTTGCGGCTGACCCAAGCGCAGGAGGTGCAGATTGAGACTGCGCTGCAGCGTGTTGGCCTTGGCGGTATGGGCGGGCGCAAACCCGGTCAGCTTTCGGGGGGGCAGCAGGGCAGGGCGGCGCTGGCGCGGGCTTTGCTGCGGGCGCGGCCTGTGTTGCTGTTGGACGAGCCATTTGCAGCGCTTGGGCCTGGATTGAAGGCCGAGATGCTGGATTTGCTGGATGAAGTGGCCATGGCCACGGGGGCGGCGGTGCTGATGGTGACGCATGACCCGAGCGATGCCAAGCGCTTTGCCGACAAGGCGGTGCTGGTGGCGGAGGGGGTGGCACAGGCACCGGTTGCTACGGCAGAGTTGTTCGCCAACCCACCGCAGGCGTTGAAAGAATATCTGGGTTAGGTGTTAGAACAGGCAGTTTGACGGAAATCTTTCGCTGTCTGCAAAAGCACAGCGTGCATTATGGGCGCCGAACCGAAAGAAAACGCTCTGGGAGAGCGTTTTTCGGTTTGTTGCGCGTAAGGCGGGACGCCGTTGCGCAAGGGGAGTGCTGCTAAACTAACGCTTTGTAATCGGGTCGCGCCTGACTGGGCTGGCGCATTTCGCGCCTGCCGGGGGCAGTCAGGCGCGGCCCGATTTGTCGGGGGACAAATCGGGCAAGATGAAAAGCGGCGGTTCCGTTAAAACCGATCCCGCTCTGGTCATTAAAAAGCCCCGCACAATGGCGGGGCTTTCTTAGAAGTATTGATCCGAAAATCAATGCGCTTTCTTGCCTTTGATGCCCGACCACAGACGCTTGTTGGTCAGATACAGCAGCGACGACAGCAGGATCAGGAACAGCACCGCCTTAAAACCAGTGTCCTTGCGTGCGTTCAGCTTAGGCTCGGCGGACCACATCAGGAAGGCCGCCACGTCTTCCGCCATGTGCTTTACGTCATTCGGTGCGCCATCGGCGAATTCCACCTGACCATCGGCCAAGGGCGGTGGCATCTTGATCCAACCGGTTGAGAACACGGGGTTCTCATAGAAGGTGGAGCCGGCTTCGTCTTTTTCTTCGCCGGTGTAGCCGTGCAGCAGCGCCACGATATATTCCGGCCCGCCCATGCCTTTGAACAGCTGATTGAAGCCCAAGCCGTAGGGGCCGTGGAAGCCCGCCCGTGCCTTCGCCATTAGCGAAAGATCGGGCGCACCCGCGCCATCATTGGCAGGGAAGAAGTCAACCGGCAGGCCGTCACGATCTTCGCCAGTGTCCTTGTCGGTCACAGTGAAGTTCTTGGCATAGGCGCGCACCTGATCTTCCGGCAGCCGCGGGCCGCCTTCATCCGACAGGGTGCGGATCGGCACCATGTTCAGACCATGGCAGGCCGAGCACACCTCGGTATACACCTGAAGGCCGCGTTGCAGTTGGTGCTCATCATAGCTGCCAAACGGGCCTTCAAAGCTGAACGCCACGTCTTCGACATGGCCGCCTTCTTCAGCAGCCATGGCCGCGCCCGTTATAAGGCCCCCCGTCATCAGACTCAGTGCAGAGACAGCGCTGATTGCGATTTTGCGAAACATCTCAGTCAGTTCCTTTCTCTCACTCAGCCGGTGCGGCGTAGTGCGACTTGAAGTCATCCTCAATCGTCGCCGGTTGCGGCAGTGGTTTTTCAAGCACCCCCAGCAGCGGCATGATGACAAGGAAGTAGGCAAACCAGTAGGCCGAGGCGAGCAATGAGATCCAGGCGTTCAGCTCATTCGGCACCTGGGCACCAACCCAAGTCAGCACCACAAAGTCGATGGCCAGCAGCCAGTACCACGCCTTGAACTTTGGCCGATACTTGCCCGAGCGCACCGAGGAGGTGTCAAGCCACGGCACCATCGCCATCACGGCAATCGCACCGAACATCGCGAGAACACCGAAGAATTTGGCGTCAACGATGCCGAAGGTCACGAAATGCACCAGTTGCACCACCCAGACATCGGCGGTGAAGGCGCGCAGAATGGCGTAGAACGGCAGGAAATACCATTCAGGCACGATATGCGCCGGCGTCGACAGCGGGTTGGCTTGCACGTAGTTTACCGGATCGCCAAGGAAGTTCGGCATGAAGCTGACGACGGCAAAGAAGATCGCCAGAATGATGCAAAGCGCGAACAGGTCTTTGATCACGTAGTACGGCCAGAACGGCACGGTGTCTTTTGCGGCATCCTCTTTCGAGGTGCGACGCACTTCTACGCCCGTCGGGTTGTTGTTGCCGGTGTTGTGGAACGCCCAGATGTGCAGAGCCACAAGCGCCGCAATCACGAAGGGCAGCAGATAGTGCAGGCTGAAGAAGCGGTTCAGCGTGGCATTGTCCACCGCAGGCCCGCCCAACAGCCATTCCTGAATCATCGGGCCAACACCGGGGATCGCGCCGAACAGGCCGGTGATCACCGTGGCACCCCAGAACGACATCTGACCCCATGGCAGCACGTAGCCCATGAAGGCGGTCGCCATCATCGCAAGGTAGATCAACATGCCGATGATCCAGGTGACTTCGCGCGGGGCTTTGTAGCTGCCGTAGTAAAGACTGCGGAAGATGTGCAGATAGACCGCAAAGAAGAACAAGGATGCGCCATTGGCGTGGATATACCGCAGCATGTAGCCGCCGTTTACGTCGCGCATGATATGCTCGACCGAACGGAAGGCGAAATCGACATGTGGCGTGTAATGCATTGCCAGCACGATGCCGGTGATGATTTGCAGGCCCAGACAGAACGTAAGGACGATGCCCCAGATCCACATCCAATTCAGGTTCTTCGGTGTCGGGATCGTCAGCGTATCATATGCGATGCTGACGATCGGCAGACGGCTGTGCAGCCAGGTTTGAAAACCCGGCTTTGGTTCGTAATGGTCGTGCGGAATTCCGGCCATGGTTTTTGTCCTTATCCCAGCTTGATCGTGGTTTCGTTTTCGAATTTCGCAGTCGGCACCGGCAGGTTGCGCGGGGCCGGGCCTTTGCGAATACGACCGGCCATATCATAGTGCGAACCGTGGCAAGGGCAAAACCAGCCACCGAAATCGCCGGCATCGCCCAAGGGCACGCAGCCAAGGTGGGTGCAGACGCCCATCATCACCAACCACTCACCGGCTTCATCCAGCGTGCGATTTTTGTCTTCGGCGGTGGTCGAGGCATCCAGATTGGCGTTCTCGGCATTGGTGTCTGCCAGATCGGTCAGCGGCACGGCACGGCCTTTTTCGATCTCATCCGGGGTGCGGCGGCGGATGAACACCGGCTTGCCGCGCCATTTCACCGTGATCTGGGTGCCGACTTCGACAGCCGTGATATCCACCATGATCGAGGCCAAGGCGCGGGTATCGGCCGAGGGGTTCATCTGGTTGACCAGCGGCCAAACCGCTGCGCCGGTGGCAACAATGCCCGCCCCGGCGGTTGCATAATACAGGAAATCCCTGCGGGTGCCTGCGTGATCGTCTGCGTGGGACACGAGAACTTCTCCCTTCAAAGGTCGCAAGACGTGCGACCGATATATAGCTGCGGCCCCGGTTTCCCAGAGCCTTACAGGCCGGGTTTAGCCACAGAACGCGCGGGCGTCCAGCGGACAAAGGCGCGCAGGGGCGGCGTAAATCAGCTTTTCCTGATCTGCGACCTTGAAGCGACGTAAATCATTCCCATGCGCTGCCTGATTTCGCATCTTGTGCTGTAATTAAAGTGTTTTTGTCAGGTTTTATTGGCTCAGACTTGCACGGGGCGAGTCGCCAACATCGCCGGACGCTTGGCAAATTCTGCTTCCCATGCCGTCAGTTGTGGCCGCCCCTGCCGCCAATTCCGCGCATCGTGCCGGAAGTCGAGGTAGCCCAGCGCGCAAGCCAGACCGATCTGTGGCATCTCTAGCGGCCCGTTCAAAACCTCCGCCCAATCCGCCTCGATCACATCAAGCGCGCGGGCCGCTTTGGCCCATTGCGCCTCAATCCATTCGGGAAATTGCTTGTCAACCGGGCGCAGGCGCACCTCATAGGCCATTGCCAGTGCGGCTTCCAGGATGCCATCCACCGTCGCCTCTCGCACCAAGCACGGCCAGATCGCGGAGCCGGTCGGATACAACGCACCCCCCGCCAGATCATTCAGAAAGCGGCAGATCACCCGGCTGTCATAGATCGCACCGTCATCGGTTTGCAGCGCCGGGATCTTGCCCAACGGGTTCTGATCCACCGGCAAAGACCCCGGAACAAGCGGCGTGCCCGCTACGGTGACGATCTCAACTCGATCTTCCAGAGCAAGTTCCACAATCAATGCCATAACCTTGCGGCCAAAGGGCGTCGCGGGAGAGGTGTAAAGCCGCATGATGTCTCCGTTCAGGATGATTCGCTGATTTGCCGCCAGTTAAGCCGTGCCAGCCCGCGCATGACAACACTTGTCAGTTGCCAACCGCGCCCGGCGTATCGCACCCTGCGCTTACCCCAACCGGAGCTTGCCCGTGCGCGCCTTTATCCTTGCGGCCTTTCTTGCCACCCCCGCCATGGCCGAAGACGCCTTTCAGTTGGTCGTCGAACCCGGTTTTCAGGATGCAGCCGCCGCGCATCAAGGTGTAGTGCCGCTGAAACAGGGCGGTCTGTGGGGGCTGATGGGGCGCGATGGTCAATGGATCGTCACCCCGCAGTATCAAGCTGTCGGCGATCCGGGGATAGGCTGGTTTCCGGTGCAGAAATCCGGCAAATGGGGCACCGTCGATCTGACCGGGGCCGAAATTGCGGGCTTTGACTATGACGCCATCGGCAAGCCCGCCACATACACGCCGTTCAAATATCAGGGCCTGTGGTACGCGCTGGCCCCGAGCGGCGACTTTGAGGCCAATCCGCTGCCGTTTGACACCCTGTTGGCGAATGATGGTGCCTGCATCACTGGAACGCAGAACAACGGTTTCGTCAGCTATTCGGGCGGGCCTGAGCCGTTCATCCAGACCCTGCCCGAGGTGCAAGACGCCCTGCCGCCATCCGAAGGCATGGTCGCGGTGAAACTGCCGGGGGGCTGGGTGCAACTGAACTGCGCCGATGGTTCGATGGTGATCGGCGATGATGCGCCCTTTGTCGCGATGCGCCCGGTCAGCGATGGCTATGCAGCAGTGCAGGGTGATCAAGGCTGGGGCTATGCCATGCCCTACGGCGTCGGCATCGAGTTTGGCGGTGACTATACGGCGGCGGGCGATTTTTCCGAAGGGCTGGCCCCGGTGCAGGTGGCGGGCGGCAAATGGGGCTATATCAACAAGCAAAACCAGATGGTGATCGCCGCCAGTTATGACCGCGCCTATGGCTTTGCCGATGGGCTGGCGGGGGTGCTGATCGGCGACAAGCGCGGCTTTATCACCCCGGATGGCAAGCTGGTGGCCGAACCGCAGTTTGATGATTTCTGGCGGCATGATGGCGGTTTGGTTCCGGTGCAAGTCGGCGATCTGTGGGGGGTGATTGCGCCGGATGCGACCGACCCCGCCACCCGGTTCACCCTGCCCTTGGCCGATCTGACTGCGGCGCAAGCCCAGCATCCGCAGGGGTTTGAGTTGGTGCCGTCAAATCCACATTACTATGTGGCGCAAGATGATGTGTCGCTACATTCGATCAGCTTCGCGCAGGATGGCACGGTGATGCTGACCGTGCTGGCGAACGACATCAACGCTGAACTGGCATTGTGGGATATGCGCAGCCATCGGCTGATCCGTAAGGTGAAGCAGCCCGACCTGACCCAAGCCATGCTGCTGCCGGGGCGCAATCTGATCGTGGCGGGTTACGCCTCGGGTCATATCGCGGTGCTTGATGCACTGACTGGGGCCAAGCTGTTGCGCCTGCATCCGTTCAAAGGCCCGGTGCTGGATATGGTGATCTCGCCCGATGGCAAGCTGCTGGGCATGACCGATGGCACGACGATCCGCATCTGGAACCTTGCCACCGGGCAGGCGATGCCGCCGCTGTTTGAGCCCGCGCAAAAGCTGCGCTTCACCGCGGATTCGACGCAGATCTATGCCGCCAACACGCAGGGCGGTCTGGTGCGGCTGGGGCTAGACGGAGCCATACTGAACCGCGTGCCCGAAGGCCCGCCACTGGAAAACGCGCTGCCGCCGACCTCTGCCATTCCCACGATGGCGCTTGGCCCGGATGGCAGTTTGGTGCTGGCGGGCAGTGTTTTGGTGCAGCAAGCCGATGGCTTTTACAAACCGCAAAACTGGCTGGATGTGATCACCGAAACGGGCAGCCGCCGCATTGATCTGCCTGCAACTGTTTCTCGGGTGATGACGCTGGATATCTCGCCCGATGGCAAAACCCTTGCCTATTCCAGCACGCAAGACGACCCCTATGTTGCCTATCTCGCCAGCCTTAATCTTGCCGATGGCAGCCTGATTGCCGAGGTGACGTTGGATAACTCCACCGATGCGCAAGCCAAGGGGATGCCGCGCGCGATGTCTGCGCTGGACCGCATCGCTTTTGCGCCTGATGGCAGCCTTGTGCTGATAGGGTCCGAAGGCAGCGATATTCTGGCGGTTGATCCGGCCTCGCTGACCAAACAAGCCACCTTCGCCACCCCGCTTGCCAATGCGCAAAACGGCACGGCTTTGCTGGACGGCAACCGATTTTTCACCTCGGATGGCGCAGGCACGGTCTGGGTCTGGGATCTGGCGCAAGGCCGACTTGAGGCGCAAGTGCCGATCACTGGTGCCGGCTTTGGTGTTGAAGAACAGATCGAGCCCGCTGGCGATCGGTTTTACATCTACTCCGGCATGGATGACAGTTCGGCTGCCGCGTTTGATATGAAAACACTGGCGCAACTCCCGCTGAGCCAGGATCAGATCAACGCGGTGCTGGCCGATTTAGATTTTGACCCGTCGCTGCCCTACAGTGATGAGATCAACGCGCAGTTTCGCAATTTGAACCTTGAAGGCCCGCGTGCGGCTTTGCTCGGCGGGCGCGTCGCGGTGGTGCTTGATCCGGTCGGCATTCATCACGCCTATGATCTGAAAACCGGGGCGCTGTTGACTGAGTTTCTGGCCACGCCTGATGGCGAATGGTTGATGCTGACGCCAGAAGGGTTCTTCGCAGCATCCCCCAACGGCGCGCAACTGGTGTCTGTGTCCAACGGCTTGCGGGCGTTTTCGGTCGATCAGGTCTATCAGGCTTTGTACCGCCCCGATCTGGTGGCGGCCAAACTGGCAGGCGATCCCGATGGCCTTGTCGCCAAGGCGGCCGCCGAGTTGGACCTTGCCCGCGTGTTGGGTTCTGGCCCCGCGCCGATCACCCGGTTCAAACTTCCCAGCGCCAAATCCTTGGAACCTGACTATGAGGTCGAGATCGAACTGCAAGACGAAGGCGGCGGCATTGGCCGCATTGAATGGCGACTTAACGGCATGACGGTCGAGGTGCAGCCGACCCGCGCTCCGGTGGCGTTGGATGAAGACCTGCCCACCGCGAAGGCGCGTGTGGCGCTGGACCCCGGTGAGAATATCATCGAGGTGGTGGCTTATAATGCAGCAGGTCTGCTCGCCTCCCCGCCTCGGCAGATGGTGGTGACTTGGGACGGCGTTGCCAGTTCGGAGCCGCCTGCGCTGCACGTTCTGGCGGTGGGGGTGAACGATTACGCCGATGGTCGCTTGCAGTTGAAATATGCCGCCGCCGATGCGCAAGCCTTTGCGGATGCGATGAAAAAATCTGGCGCGGGGTTGTTCAGATCGGTGAATGTGGTGACCTTGCTGGACAAGGAGGTGACAGAGGCCAAGCTGGACGCCGCCTTCACCGAGATCGGCAAACAGGCGAAATCGCAGGATGTTTTCCTGTTTTTCCTTGCCGGTCATGGCAAGACGATTGAGGGCAAATACTACTTCATCCCGCAGGATTTCCGCTTTGAAGGCGATGATCCGATTCGCGCCAATGGGATCAATCAGGATCGCTGGCAGGAATGGGCAGCGCGGGTGAAGGCTAAAAAATCGGTAATGATCTATGACACTTGCGAAAGCGGCAGCCTGACGGGCACGCGATCCGTCGATGCCGCGATGGCGCAGTCGGCGGCGGTAGAGCGGCTGACTAGGGCGATGGGGCGGACGATTCTATCGGCTTCAACCGACGATGCCCCGGCGCTGGAGGGTTACAACGGCCATGGCGTGATGACATGGGCGATGCTGGATGCGATGGGGCAGGCGGATAGCAACGGCAATGCGACGATTGAGGTGACGGAACTCGCGAACTTTCTGGATGTAAAGGTGCCAGAGGTTTCTTTCGCGGCCTTCGGGCTGCGGCAGGTGCCACAGATGTCGATCAAGGGATCGGATTTCGCCTTGGGGTCAAAGGTTTCGGTGCTGGATGCCAGCGCCGAAAGTTTCCCCGCCACGCTGACGCATGTGGTGGCAGGTGGCACGAAGGTGCTGGACGCGCCGGGTGGCACTCAGGTGCAAGTGATCGCTGCGGGAGTGTTTTCGGGCGTTTATAAGATTGAGGAGAAGGATGGCTTCGCGCGGATTGCCAAGGATGGTGCGGCGCTGGGCTGGGTGGCGGTGGGCGCGCTGACGCCTTTACAGTAAACTTTGCCGCCGCGGACTTGATCCGGGGCCTCCTGCATTTTGCGCAGCCGATGAGGCCCCGGATCAAGTCCGGGGCGGCGTGGCGTGGGTGGGTGGTGTCAGCCTAAATCGCGGCGCATCAGGGCTGCGATGGCTTGTGATCCCATATCGGCTTGCTGTTCCAGATGATCAGCAGCGCTGGCCCGCACCTCTCGCGTTTTGTTCTGGTTCAGTTTCCAAGTGCCATCGACCGAGGCAATGTCGAACCGAAACGGCAGGATCATCCGCATCATGCGGGGCATCACGCCTTCCGACATTTTGTCGGATTTCCACGGGGTCTTCGGCAGCAGGCGGTTTTCATGCTCGGCTGACAAAGCGTCAACATGCGGATGCAGCGCAGACTCGGGCAGCGACGACAGCACCCCGCGCAGATGCACCGCGATATAGTTCCACGTCGGCACCTGATCGCCGGCACCATACCAATCGGGCGATATATAGGCGTCGGGGCCAGAGATCGTGATCAGCGCAGGCAGACCCGCCGCGCAGGCGCGTACAATCGGGTTAGAGCGTGCCAGATGCAATTCGGCAAAGCTGGCATCCTCCGAGATCATAAACGGCACATGCGCGGCCAGTGGCCCCTCGGCCCCGTTCACCGACAAGATCCCAAAACCACGCGCGCGGGCGAAGGCGAGATTGTCCTCCATCGGGGTGGAGCGGAAGGCGGGATTGGGGTGCATGGGCGGGCTCCAGACATCGTGATTGAAGCGCGTTTAGGCGGCGGCGCACCAACCGACAACTTAATCTTTCTTATCCGGCATCAAACAGAGGCTAACCATCACCGCACTGCCCCGAATTGAAAAAGCCGCCAGAGATTGCTCTCGGCGGCCTATTCGGTGCTGCTGCGCGCGATCAACCTGCCAAGTATCAACCTTGGCGGGCCTTGTAGCGCTTTTGCGTCTTGTTGATCACATAGACGCGGCCTTTACGGCGTACGACCTGGCAATCGCGATGACGGTTTTTCAGCGAGCGCAGCGAGTTTGCAACTTTCATCGTAGCATCTCCCTTGTTCGCGGCGCGTCTTCGCGCCAGTTGAAAAGCGTAGCCCCCGTTACCGGAAGCGGCGAAATGGTGGGCGGTACAGGGATCGAACCTGTGGCCACTACGATGTCAACGTAGTGCTCTACCGCTGAGCTAACCGCCCACGAACCTGACGTTCCCGCCCAATCTATTCATCCAAGCCCGAAGGCCCAAACAAAAGGACGCGGGCGGAACCGCGTCGGATGGCTGGGCTATAAACAGAGTCGCAGCGCGGTTCAAGGGGGTAAAGGGGGGTATCGGTAAAGGATATTTTGCAGTTATATCACAAAGTAACAGGAGTGTGGCGTGTCGCAGGTCTACCTTATTCATCGCCCCGTTCGGCAGGATACGGCGGTGGTGTTTGCCTCGCCGCACAGCGGGCGGGCCTATTCGGCAGCGTTTCTGGCACAGACCGTTTTGTCGGATCATGCGATCAGGTCATCGGAAGATGCCTTTGTGGATCAAGTGTTTGGCGCGGCCATGCAGCACGGGGCACCCCTATTGGTGGCTGATGTGCCACGCGCTTATCTTGATCTGAACCGCGCGCCGGATGAATTTGACCCTGCGGTGATTGAGGGTATCGCCCGTGTGCCGCACAATCCGCGCATATCCTCGGGGTTGGGAGTGATTCCCCGCGTGGTGTCGGGCGGGCGCTTGATCTATCGCGGCAAGCTGGGTTTGGCGGAAGCCGAGGCGCGGATTGCTGAAGTCTGGCACCCCTACCACCGCGCGCTGCGGCAGTTGCTGGATGAAACCCACAAGACCTTTGGTGAGGCCGTTCTGATCGACTGCCATTCGATGCCACATGAGGCGATTGACGGCCACGGTCGCCCCGGTCAACCCAAGCCCGATGTCGTACTGGGCGATCGCTTTGGCGCTGCTGCCGGGCGACATGTGATGGACGCAGTTGAGGCCGCGTTTCAGCGCGCGGGCCTGCGGGTGGCGCGCAATACGCCGTTCGCGGGCGCGTTCATCGCGCAAAGCTACGGTCGGCCCTCGGCGCGCAGGCATGTGATACAGGTGGAAATTGATCGCGGCCTTTACATGGATGAGGCCACCATCACGCCACACAGCGGTTTTGATGATTTCCGCGCGCTGATGGCCGGGGTGATCGCCGAAATCGCAGGCATTGGCCGCGAACAACTGCCGCTTGCTGCGGAATAGCGGTGGTTTGGCGGCTGGTCGCCCTTGGTCAGAGGCTTCCCAGATGCGTCGCGTCATGGCCCTTTGACGCTCAATCGTTAAAAATGTCTTAAATTCACGACATCAAGCCATTGATTTTCATAGCATAAAAAAGGTCCCGAGTTGGGACCACTCCCGTTATCGCAGCGCCCGCCCCTTGATAATTGCCGCGCGGCCAAAGCGGGCGCGGATCGCGTCGGTCGCGCGCTCGGCTGCGGCGCGTTTTCCTGCGGTGGGGTCCAGCAGGTCGGCGGAAAGATCGGCTTGCGATTCTGGCGCGAGATCGCTGATGCCGACGCCGATCAGCCGGTAAGGGCCTTTGCGGTCGGTCTGATCGAACAAGGCGCGGGCGGCGCGGTAGATGCGGTCGCTCAGCTGAGTCGGATCGGTCAAACTGTGGCGGCGGCTGATCAGTTGAAAATCGGCGCGTTTCAGTTTCAGGGTGACGGTTTTGCCCGCCAGCGCCTTGGCCTTGGCGCGGTCAGCGACCTGCTCGGCCAACCGCCAGAGATGGCCGTCCAGCAGATCGGGGTCAGAGGTGTCCTCAAAGAAGGTGGTTTCCTTGCTGATCGACTTCAGCTTTTCATCGCGGTTGACGCGGCGGGTGTCCAGACCTCGGGCGAGGTGCCATAGCCTGTCGCCCATGCTGCCAAAGCGGGCGACAAGATCGGTGCGGTCCCAGCGCAGCAGGTCGTTGATGGTGCGGATACCGGCCTTTTCCAGCGCGGCTTGGCTGGCGGTGCCGACGCCCCAGATGATCCGCACCGGTTTGGGACGCAGGAAAGCCTCGGTCTCGGCCTGCCCGATGATGGAAAAGCCGCGTGGTTTGTCGAGGTCGGAAGCGATCTTGGCGAGGAACTTGTTGTGCGACAGGCCGACCGATCCTGACAAGCCTAACTCGTCCTCCATTCGCTTCACCAGCCTTGCCAGCACTACGGCGGGCGGTGCGCCGTGCAGGCGTTCGGTGCCGGTTAAATCCAGGAAAGCCTCGTCGAGGGAAAGTGGTTCAATGGCGGGGGTCAGCGCCTCCATCATCGCGCGGATGGCACGCGAGGCGTCGACGTAGACGGACATGCGGGGTTTGACGACCACGGCATCCGGGCAGAGTTTCAGCGCCTGAAACATCGGCATGGCAGAACGCACGCCATGGATGCGGGCGAGGTAGCAGCAGGTCGAGACCACGCCTCGGGTGCCGCCGCCAACGATCACGGCCTTGTCGCGCAGATCAGGATTGTCGCGTTTCTCGACGCTGGCATAGAAGGCGTCGCAGTCCATGTGGGCGATCAAAAGTTGGTTCAACTCGGGGTGGGCAAGCAAACGGGGAGAGCGGCACTTCGGGCAGCGGGCTCCGGCGTCAAATTGGGTGAGGCAGTCGCGGCACAGGGCTGGCATGGTTGGATTATGCCAGATCGGGGGCGGGGTTGTCCACGCGTGGCGCATTGGGGCGTTTTATAGGAATCAATGGGTTATGAGGTAGTGTTTACGAATTGTTTACGGTTGTGTCCACGCGCCCTTAGGTCATCCTCTCTGCTCAAATATCCCCGCCGGAGGCATCCGACACCCCCCACAAGCGTCTTCGCGTCAGAACTCTGGCTGCGGCCCGCAAATCTTCTATAACAGGCGGCATGTCAGACTCGATCAATCAAACCTTAGTGGTGGGCGCAAGCGGGCGGGTCGGGCGGCTGCTGGCGCGGGCTTGGGCGCTGGGCGGTCTGGCCCCGACCTTGCAGCATCGCGGCGCAGGGTGGGCTGCGGGTTTGCCGCAGATGGAATGGCATCCGCTTGCGGGTGCCGCGCTGGAGCAGGGGCGGTTTCGGGCGATGATCGTGTTGGCGGGGGCGGTGCGGGGGGATTTGGCGTTGAATACGCAACTGACCCAAGCGTGCTGTGCGGCGGCAGCGCAGGCGGGAATTGGGCAGGTTTTGCTGGCCTCGTCCTCGGCGGTGTATGGGGTGAATGGTGGGCTGGCCTGCCGCGAGGATACGCCTTGCCTTCCCGTCAATGACTATGGCCGTTCTAAGCTGGAGGCCGAGGCGGCGGCCAACCGCTGGCGCGGGCGCGGGCTGGCGATCACGGCGCTGCGGATTGGCAATGTGGCGGGGGCGGATGCTTTGCTGGCGGCGATACAACCCGGTCAGCCGACCAAGATCGATTGTTTTGCGGACGGAACGGGGCCGATGCGCAGCTATATCGGGCCGGAGACTTTGGCCGATGTGCTGGTGAAGTTGGTTGGCAAGACCCTGCCGCCTATCCTGAACATTGCTGCTCCAGACCCGGTGGCGATGGCTGATCTGGCGCAGGCGGCTGGGTCAGCTTGGGCCTATCAGCCCGCGCCAGACAGTGCGCATCAGCGCATCACGCTGGATTGTGGCCTGCTGGCGCAGCATTACCCCTTCAGCGAAAGTCAGTCCGGCGCGCCTGTGATGGTCGCGGAGTGGCTTTGTATGCGAGAGCCACAATGACGCCGATGAAACGCTTTCTGGATGTGCTGGCCGTGCTGGTGCTGGCGATCCCGCTGCTGCCTTTGGGGCTGCTGACGGCGCTGGCGATCCTTATCCTCGACGGTCGCCCGGTGATCTATTGGGCCGAACGAATGAAGACCCCGACGCAAAGTTTCAAGCTGGCAAAGTTCCGCAGCATGACGGTGCGGCCTGCCGAGGCGGGGGTTTCGGGCGGTGACAAATCCAGCCGGATCACCCGGACCGGGCGGTTGCTCCGCCGGAGCCGTTTGGATGAATTGCCGCAACTTTGGAATGTGCTGAAGGGCGATATCAGCTTTGTCGGGCCGCGCCCGCCGCTGCGGGAATATGTTGAACGCTTCCCGGAGATTTACCGCCAAGTGCTGAAATCGCGCCCCGGTATCACCGGCCTTGCGACGATTGTGTATCACCGTCACGAGGAATTGCTGCTGGCGCGCTGCAAGACGGCGGCGGAAACCGATGCGGTCTATGCGCGGGCCTGCGTGCCCCGCAAAGCCAAGCTGGATTTGATCTATCAGCGGCGGCGCAATCTGCGGTTTGATTTTTATCTGATGCTGAAGACGGTGTTCAAAAGGTTGCCACTGTAGGCTGGTTCTTGCCCAAACAGCACGAACCTGCCGTCAAGCAGCAGATTTTCGGATGATCTTTCCAAAGCCGCCATCATCTTTGAAATGGAGGTTCAGCGACAGCACGTCTGAAGTCTATCAACTTTATCGTGTTTAGGAAGCTGCTGATGCGCTCGCTGAAACTGGTCGGTTTGTCCGGCAATATAACTGCGCCGTCCAAGACCCGTGCCTTGGTGCAAACGGCGGTGACTTTGGCTGCTGATCGCTTGGGGGCAGGGGCTGAGGTGATCGAGGTCGGTGACTTTGGCGACCAGCTTGGCCGCGCGCGGCGGTTGACCGATCTGGACGCTAAAGGCCAAGCGCTGGTTGCCCGCATCGTAGACGCCGATGCCTTGATCGTCGCCACACCGATCTACAAAGCCAGCTGACCGCCATTGGCGCAACGCCCGCACCCTGCACGACCCGGTGCGCTGGAAGTATGCGATCCTTGGAAATTACTATCTGAACGGCGTCAACCCGCCCTTCCATGCATGGAGCTGATATGAGCATTCCCGACAAAATCAACGTGCTGTGGTTCATACCCACCCACGGCGAAAGCCGCTATCTTGGCACATCAGAAGGCGGGCGGCAGGTTGATCTGGCCTATCTGACACAGGTGGCGAAAGCGGCGGATTCGCTGGGGTTTTATGGTGCGCTGCTGCCGACTGGGCGCAGTTGTGAGGATAGCTGGGTGGTGGCTTCTGCGCTTGCCACCCAGACCGAGCGTTTGCGGTTTCTGGTTGCCGTGCGCCCCGGCCTGCAATCGCCGACCTTGGCCGCGCGGATGACCGCCACGCTGGACCGGATTTCCAACGGGCGGTTGTTGATCAACATCGTCACGGGTGGCGATCCGGCGGAGAACAAAGGCGACGGCATCAACCTGCCGCATTCTGAGCGCTATGAGATCACGGATGAGTTTCTCGGCATCTACCGCGCCTTGCTGCGTGGCGAAACGGTGGAGCATACCGGGAAACACTTCCAAATCTCGGATGGCCGCCTGATCTATCCGCCCGCGCAAAAGCCCTATCCACCCCTGTATTTTGGCGGCTCGTCGGAGGAGGGCTTCAAGGTTGGCGCCAAGCATATCGACAAATACCTGACATGGGGCGAACCCCCGGCGCAGGTGGCCGAAAAGATCGCGACAATGCGGCGTCATGCAGAGGCTGAGGGGCGTGAGGTGTCCTTTGGCATCCGGCTGCATGTGATCGTGCGCGACACCACTGCCGAGGCTTGGGCGGCAGCCGATAAGCTGATCAGCAAGCTGGATGATCACACCATCGCCGAGGCGCAAAAGGTGTTCGCGCGGATGGATTCGGTGGGCCAAGCCCGGATGACCGCGCTGCATGGCGGGCGGCGGGATAAGCTGGAGATCAGCCCGAACCTGTGGGCGGGCGTCGGCCTTGTGCGCGGCGGGGCGGGCACCGCACTGGTGGGTGATGCCGACACAGTAGCCGAGCGCATCGACGAATATCGTCGCATCGGTGTCGATAGCTTCATCTTCTCGGGCTATCCGCATCTGGAAGAAGCCTATAGCTTTGGCGAATTGGTGCTGCCGAAACTTCCCCTTGGCCATCCGATCCCACGCCGCGATATGGTGGTCAACACCGGGCCTTTCGGCGAAACCATCGCGGGCGATCACAAGCCCAAACTACAGGCGGCACAATGACCCAACCCAACACCAAGCACCCGATAACCGTCGCCATCATCGGCGGCGGCCTGTCTGGGGCAGCGGTGGCCTATCATCTCGCTGGGCTGGGGCAGGCGATGGATCTGGTGGTGATCGAACCGCGTGAGGGTCTCGGGCGCGGTTTGGCCTATGCGACACCCGACCCCGATCACCGCCTGAACGTGCCGGACCACAAGATGACGCTGCGCTCGGACCGCCCTGAAGATTTCCGGCGCTGGCTGCATACGGCGGAGGCCCCCAGCCTGCCCGCCAATTCGGCGCGATTGTCGGGTGAGACTTTCGCGCCCCGCGCGGTGTTTGGCAGCTATGTCGCGGCGCAGCTTGCGCCTTTGCTGGCTGCGGGGCTGTTGCGGCATGTGCAGGCGCGGGTGGTGTCGGTTGGGCGGGCGGATCGCTATAGGTTGGGGCTGTCGGATGGTGGTAAGGTTGTGGCGGATATCGTTGTGCTGGCAACCACGCATCCGAACGCGGGTCTGCCGCGTGAATTGGCCGGGTTGGCGGGCGATCCCGCGCTGATTGCTGATCCGTTTGCCGAAGGTGCTTTGGCAGGCGTGGCGGAAGACGCGCGGGTATTGATCGTGGGCAATGGGTTGACCTCGGCGGATATCGTGGCATCCCTGCACAGGCGCGGCCATCGCGGCCAGATCACGGCGCTGTCGCGGCATGGGTATCGCTCGCAACCGCACGGGCCTGTACAAGCGGAGACGACGGCGGATTTCGCGCATACCCCGGCGCGGACAGCGTTGCAGTTGCTGCGACGGGTGCGGGTGGCTTTGGCGCGGGATCAGGCATTGGGCCTGACATGGCACGCAGTGTTTGACCGTTTGCGTGCGCAGGGGCCCGCGATCTGGACGGCTTTGTCCGAGGCGGAGAGGCGGCGGTTTCTGCGGCATTTGCGCGCCCTGTGGGACATCCACCGCTTTCGGATCGCGCCGCAGACCTACGAGGCGAACCAACAGATGCAGCGCTTGGGGCGGCTGGTCAGTTTGGGCGCGCGGATTGTCTCGGCTACGCCAGGCAGCCCGGTCAAGCTGAGCTTGCAAGCCAGCCGCAATCGGGCGCGGTTTACCGTGGCGGTGGATCGGGTGATTTTGGCCACTGGACCCGCGCATGGTGGCGTGATTGCGGCGGTGCCTGCGCTGGCTGATCTGGCGGGTTTGGGGCTGTTGCAACCCGATCCGCTGGGCTTGGGTCTGCTGACTGCGGCAAATGGCCAAGCGGTGCCAGTGTCGGGTGCTGCGGATGGCACGCTGTTGGTGGCGGGGCCGCTGGCGCGGGCTGCGGTGGGCGAGTTGATGGGGGTGCCAGAGGTGATCACCTGGGCCGAACATATTGCGCGGGAAGTGGCAGGGCAGGTGGCGGTGCGGCGGGGTTTGGTGGCGGCGCAGTAGGGTCTGAGCCCAGTGTCGCGGCTCTGTCACGTTCACTGCCACGTCCGCTGCGGACCATGGCCGCGATTACGGGGTGACACTGCGGGGTGACACTGCTTGCGCCGATCAACCAAGTTTGCCGCCACCAGACCTATGACGGAACCGCACCACACCGCGACGGCGGTGCGCGCCATTGATCTGCGTCGGCCGTGTCCGCATGAGGGCCGCGCGTTCAGATCCTGTCCTTGCGCCTGAACCAAACGCACCCGGTGCTGGTGCGCAGCCAAAGCAACCTGGGTCAGATTGACGCCAGTTCTGCGCAAGCGAAACTCTGGTCAGACGGGTCAGATGCTGCCTGATTGCCGCGCCCGGTGCCGTGTCATACCTATTCAAAGCGCGCGCTGGGCAAGTGTATTGATCCAGAAGTTCGGGGCGTTGCATTGGCAGTGAATGATCCGAGCGACGGTCGCAGATGGTGTACGCCCCGGTCCGAAGCCGCTGCTGACTGACGCGCTGGGTCAATCTAGCGAGGGCAATGATCGGTATGGCTCAGTCTCGATCCATTTTGGGTTGAGAAAGCAAGCGGCGCGGCAAAGTCTTGGTCTCGAATTTTGATCTGGAGCGGCAGTGTGGCACGACTTTCGCCTTGGACGATTCACTTCGTGAATCCATGTGGTTAGAGGCGGTATGAGCAAGCCTTCGCCCTTGAACTTTTGCACGACGCACTGGTCCAGCGACAGTCCGGGCTTGCCGAAACGGCTTGACCAGATCCCCGAGGGTGAAGAGATCGGCACCGTGACCACCCCCTCTTATGGTTTGCAGGCAAACCATTGCCGGGCAACGGATGGTGCAGGTGGCACCCGCCGATTACACCCGCCGATGCCATGCCGCGATCCTCGACCGCCAAACCGCCGAAATCCAGATCCGCAGCACCCGCGTGAACCGTTTCTCAACCCGCGGCACCGCCAAAACCATTGGCGTGGCTTGCAATCGGCGAGGAAAGCGGCTGTCACGCCTCGGACATGAGTTGTGCCGCAAAGTTCGACTGTGGGCCGGTCTCTGATCACCACCATGCACTTAGATACCGCTTTGCGTGATCGCAGGCCTTGATCAGATCCTTTCCAAGCGCCAGTTGGGCGGCGATCGCTGTGGCCAAAGTGCAGCCGGTGCCACGCCGCGTGCCCGGTTTTCGCGGCGCGGCGAACCGCAGAGGCAGGTGATTCGGGCGATGTAACCAATCGACCGCCTCGGGCCCATCGGCATGGCCCCCCTTCAGCAGCACCGCCTTTGCACCCATCACAAAGAAAGCTGTGGCAAGGTCTTGCAGCGGTGCATCGGCGGTCAGGCCAGTCAGGATGGCCGCTTCCGGCAAGTTCGGGGTCACCAGCGCTGCGCGCGGGATCAGCCGGGCAATCATCGCGGCGCGTCCGGCGGCATCCAGCAGCTCGGCCCCGGCGCTGGTCGCCAGAACCGGGTCCAGCACGAACGGCAGGTCGGGCAAGGTATCGGCGATGGCGGCGACAATATCGGCATTGACCAGCATGCCAAGTTTGGCTGCCAGCACCGGGCCTGCGGCGCGGATCTGGGCCGCAACCATGGCAGCAGGCATTGGATGCACGCAGCATCCGCCCCCGGCGTCCTGCGCCGTAACGGCGGTTGCGGCCAGTCGCGCCGTCACGCCAAAATCGGCGAGCACCGCTAGATCGCGGGCCAACCCGGCCCCGGTGGAGCTGTCCAGCCCGGCAATCAGCAGAACCGTCATTGGCCGTCTGCGAGCAGGGCAAGTGAAGTGGCACCACGCGCGGCCAGAACTTGCGCGCACCGCCACGCCCGCAGGCCCGAGGAGCAGCACAGCACCACCCGGCCGGGCGGGATCGGCCAGTCGGCAAGATCGGCGGCGGCAAGTGTTTGCGTATCGGGTAGGGGTTGCACGCTGCCTGCGGGGCGCAGATCGACCACCGTGTCATTGGGGCTGATTTGTGACGCGGCGATAAAGCCAAAGCCGGGTGACTCGGCGGCCCCGGTAAAGCTGAAACCGCCCAGACGCCAGCTGGACAGATCAAGTGTGACGACGCGGCCCAGCGGGCTTGGTTGCAATCCGATAAGCTGGGCCAGAACCATCTGCGCCTGCACCGCCGCCAATGTGGCAACCACCGGCCCCAGAACACCCGCTGTCGCACAGCTTGCCGCCTGTGTTGGCAAGTCGGGAAACACGGCGCGGTAGCTGGGGGCCGAGCCACAAAACCCGCCCGCATAGCCGGATTGGCCGATGACCGAGGCCGAGATCAGCGATTTACCTGCGGCAAGGCACAGGTCCGACAAAATATAGGTGACGGCAAAGCTGTCGGCGGCATCGACGATCACATCAGCGGACGCGATCAGCTTTGGTGCGTTGGCCGGGTCCAGCCGGGCGACGAGCGGGGTGGGCCGGCAGTCAGAATTCAGTGCTTGCACGCGACGGGCGGCGGCTGTGGCCTTGGGCATGCCGATGTCGGCCATGGTGTAAAGCGTTTGCCGATGCAGGTTGGTCAACTCGATCAGATCGGGGTCGATGAGGGTCAGTTGGCCGACCCCTGCCCCCGCCAGCGCCGGGATCACCGTGCAGCCCAGACCGCCAGCCCCCACCACCAGCACTCGCGCATTGGCAAGTTTTTCTTGCCCGGACAGCCCCACCCCCGGCAGCTGAATCTGGCGGATGTAGCGGTTCATGGCGTTGGCCTTTCGGGCTGGGTCGTTTGCAGCCAAAGCCGGATGCGTGCGTCTGGGTCGGTGGCGGTCACAAGGTCAGTGACAACCGCAGCCACATCGGCCCCGGCGGCAAAAACGGCGGGCAGGCGTTCTGGGGTCAGGCCACCGATGGCGACCAGTGGGATCGCGGCGATCCTTGTCTTCCAGAGTGCCAGCTTTTTTAACCCCTGCGGCTGCCATTTCATCTGTTTGAGCGTGGTCGGGTAGATCGGGCCGAGGGCGATATAGGCCGGGTGCAGCGCCAAAGCCCGATCAAGTTCGGCGTGGTCATGGGTGGAAATGCCCAACCGCAGCCCGGCGCGGGCGATTGCGGGCAGATCGGCACTGTCGAGATCCTCTTGCCCCAGATGAATGAAATCCGCCCCGGCCAGCAATGCCGCGCGCCAATGGTCGTTGACCACCAGCTGCGCAGCGTGACGCTGGCAGGCGGCTTGGGCTGCGGCGATCTGATGCGGAATATCCGCCGCATTGCCCTTGAAGCGCAACTGAACCAGCCTTGCGCCTTGGGCGACCACGCGGCCCACCCAATCGGCATCAGGCAGCACCGGATAAAAGCGCGGCAGGATCATGATCGGCCCCCCATGTTCAGATTGGCGAGGTTCAGATCGGCCATGCCCAGCACGGGGGTTGACGGCACTGCCATATCGCGCGGCGGCATCAAACCGGCCTGATAGGCGATCCGTCCGGCTTCTACCGCTTGCCCGAAGGCGCGCGCCATCGCCACCGGATCGCCCGCCTTGGCGATGGCGGTGTTGAGCAGAACCGCGTCAAACCCCATCTCCAGCGCTCGCGCCGCCTGACTGGGCGCGCCAAGGCCTGCATCAATGATCAGCGGCACCTGCGGAAAGTACCGCCGCATCGAGGCCAGAGCCTCGGCATGGCGCAGCCCCTGCCCTGAGCCGATGGGGGCACCCCAGGGCATCAGCACCTTGCAGCCTGCGTCCAGCAAGCGCTCGGCGACGATCAGATCTTCGGTGGTGTAGGGGAATACTTGAAACCCGTCGGCACATAAGGTCTGCGCGGCTTCGACCAGCGCAAAGGGGTCGGGTTGCAACGTGTCGGCATGGCCGATCACCTCTAGTTTGATCCAGTTGGTGCCGAACACCTCACGCGCCATCTGGGCTGTGATGACGGCTTCGCGGGCCGAGTGGCAGCCTGCGGTGTTGGGCAATAGCCGCGCGCCGCTGGCTTGCAGCAGCGACCAGAAACCCGAGCCAGCGGTTGCCCCCCGCGCCGCCTCTCGCCGCAGCGATACGGTGATGACGTCGCAGCCAGAGGCCGCGATGGCGTCGGTCAGCACCTGCGGCGAGGGGTATTGTGCGGTGCCCAGCAGCAGGCGCGATGGAATGTCGATGTCGTACAGCCGCATGTTAGCCCCCCTGCATCGGGGCCAGCACCTCGACCCGGTCGCCGTCGTGCAGTGGTGTTGTGGCGCGGGAGGGGGCAGCGATGAAAGCGCCGTTCAAAGCGGTGGCGAGGGCAGCAGCCCCATAGCCAAGTTCGGTCAAAGCCTCGGCCAGAGTGGCCGCGCTGATGTCGTGTTGGCTTCCGTTTAACTCAATGCGCAAGGGCTGTCTCCTGTGTTGCAAGGGCGAATTGGTCGGCCAGTTGTTCGGCAAGTGCAGGTGCGGTCAGAAAGCCGTGGCGATAAAGCCCGTTCAGATGCCAGCGCCCGCCCAGCTTGACGATGCGCGGCACATTGTCGGCAAAGGCGGGGCGCAGGCCGCTGCCGGTCTCGACGATGGCGGCCTCGGCAAAGCCCGGATGCAGGGTGAAAGCGGCTGACATCAGTTCCATGGCAGAGCGCAGGGTGATCGGGCCGGGATCGTCGCTTTCCAGCATGGTAGCGCCGATCATGTAAAGCCCGTGGCCGCGCGGCACGACATAGACCGGGAAGCGCGGGTGCAGCAGGCGGATGGGGCGGGTGAGCGTCACAGAGGGACAGTGCAGCATCAGCATTTCGCCGCGCACCGCCCGCAGGCCGGGTAAATCAGCGCGGGCAGCGATGCCCCGGCAGTCGATATCGGCCTGTTCGGGGTCAAGCCGGGTGTTGCTGCGGATTGCAACGCCGCGCTGTCGTAGGCCGTCGGCCAGCGCCCGCAAAGCCGTACGCGGATCAAGGTGCGCCTCGTCGGCATAGAACAGCGCAGAGGTAAAACGTCCGGCGAGGTCGGGTTCCAGCGTGGCGGTCGCCTCGGTATCCAGCCGTCTGTGCCCGGTGGTGCGGGCGGCAAAACGCTCAAGCTCGGCGCGGTCGCGTGCCGGGGCCACCACCAGTGAGCCGCGCCGCATCACGCCCGGCACCCGCGCCGCCCACCAATCGGCAGCGCTGGCCCCCAGCCGCGCCACCTCGGGCGCGGCCGTTTCGCCCTCGACGTAGGGCGCAAGCATGCCCCCCGCCAGCCAGCTTGCACCGCCATCGGCGGGGCCGTTGTCTACCACCTGAACCTGCAAGCCGCGTTCAGCCAAAGTGGTTGCGACGCAGAGCCCCGCAACCCCGGCCCCCAGAATGGTGATCATTCCGATACCTCTGCGGCGGGCAGATAGACCTCGCCCTTCTCGCGGAATTTCAGGGCCATCGCGGCCATACCTTCTTTCTGCGCTTCGGCGCGGATGTCATGACTGATCCGCATCGAGCAGAACTTCGGCCCGCACATCGAACAGAAATGTGCGGTTTTGTGCGCCTCTTTCGGCAGGGTCTCGTCATGGAAACTGCGGGCGGTATCGGGGTCGAGCGAGAGGTTGAACTGATCCTCCCAGCGGAATTCAAACCGGGCACGGGACAGCGCATCATCGCGCGCCTGCGCCCCCGGCAGACCCTTGGCGAGGTCAGCAGCATGGGCGGCGATCTTGTAGGTGATCACTCCCAGCTTCACATCGGCGCGGTCGGGCAGGCCCAGATGTTCCTTGGGCGTGACATAGCACAGCATCGCGGTGCCGAACCAACCGATCATCGCCGCCCCGATGGCAGAAGTGATATGGTCATAACCGGGAGCAATATCGGTGGTCAGCGGCCCTAGGGTATAAAACGGGGCTTCGCCGCAGGTGGCCAGTTGCTTGTCCATATTGGCCTTGATCTTGTGCATCGCCACATGGCCCGGTCCTTCGATCATCACCTGACAGTCTTTTGCCCAAGCGATTTGGGTCAACTCGCCCAGCGTTTCCAATTCGGCAAACTGGGCGGCATCGTTGGCATCCGCGACCGAACCGGGGCGCAGGCCATCGCCAAGGCTGAAGCTGACATCATAGGCCCGCATGATGTCGCAGATTTCGTCGAAATGGGTGTAAAGGAAGCTTTCGCGGTGGTGATGCAGGCACCACTTGGCCATGATCGAGCCGCCACGGCTGACGATCCCGGTCACCCGGTTGGCGGTCAAGGGGATGTAGCGCAGCCGCACCCCGGCGTGGATGGTGAAGTAATCCACGCCCTGCTCGGCCTGTTCGATCAGCGTGTCGCGGTAAATTTCCCAAGTCAGGTTTTCGGCCACGCCATCGACCTTTTCCAGCGCCTGATACAACGGCACCGTTCCAATCGGCACCGGCGCATTGCGCAGTATCCATTCGCGGGTGTTGTGGATGTTGCGCCCGGTCGAGAGATCCATCACCGTATCGGCACCCCAGCGGATCGACCAGACCATCTTGTCAACCTCCTCTGCCATCGACGAGGTGACAGCGCTGGTGCCCATGTTGGCGTTGATCTTGACCGCGAAGTTGCGGCCAATGATCATAGGCTCCAGTTCGGGGTGGTTGATGTTTGCGGGGATGATCGCGCGACCTGCCGCAATCTCCTGCCGCACGAATTCGGGCGTGACATGGTCGGGGATCGCCGCGCCAAAATCTTCGCCATCGCGGGGGCTGCCCGTCGGGGTGGTGCGGCCCAGATTTTCGCGGATCGCGACATATTCCATCTCTGCCGTGATGATCCCAGCGCGGGCATAGGCGAGTTGGGTGACGGCTTTGCCATCGCGGGCGCGCAGGGGCTGGCGGGTTTGGGGGAAGCTTGGCACCAGCCGCTCGCCGGTGGCAAAGCCGTTGTCGGCGGGCTGCACGACACGGGGCGCATATGCCGCGCAGTCGCCGCGCGCGGTCAGCCATGTGGCGCGCAATGGGGCCAGACCTTGGGCGATATCGGTGGTGATCGCCGGATCGGTATAGGGACCGGAGGGGTCATAGACCGTCAGCGGCGGCTCTCCGGCAGAAGGGTGGACGGCGATCTGGCGCATTGGCACCAACAGATCAGGATGGATTGTGCCCGACACGTAAATCTTGGTTGAGCCCGGCAGTGGGCCGGTGGTGACAGAGGGCAGCGCCGCGGCGCTGGTTTGCGGGATTTGGTTGGACTGGTTCATCAAAGCCTCTTTGCGTTGATGACCCGTGGTAAAGGGAAAGAAGCCGGGATTGCCCCCGTATGGTGGTGCCCCGTCGAAAACTGACGAAGTGGCGACCGCTTGTGCTTCCTACGCCAGTATCAACTGGGTCAGGTTCAAAGGGTCGCTTCACCGCAGGCCAAACATTGCTGTTCGCCCCACTATCAGCCTCTCAGTCCTTTAGGCAGGACTCCCCCGACAGTGAAAGTTTTCTAGACAGGCGACGAGGCTGCGTCAAGAGAGGCGGTTCGGTCAATTTCGTCCGCGCAGTACAGTCCCGGAGGCAGCGACGGCACAACCAAAGGTAAAATGGAATCGAATCAACGCAATCGATACTTGCAACGAGGCCAGATCGCCCGCGACAAGTTGTTCGGGGGCGTCGCCACATGTCTGGCGGTTTGAGCATAGGCAAATGCGCCTTAGAGCGGCACGTTCAGGCTGTTCTTGACCCGCTTCAGCGTGAAGCTGGTGTTGATCGACTGCACGTTTGGCAGTTCGACAAGTGCATTCTTGACCGTCGCCTCATACTCCCGAACGCTGGTCGCGATCACCTGTAGCACATAGTCATATTCGCCGCTGAGCGAGTAGCATTGCATGATCTCGGGAACTTTCGCCACAGCCTCTTCGAAGGCTTTGAGCCTGTCGCGTTGGTGATGCGATATCTTCACAAAGCAAAACACCAGGATCTCGAACCCGATGGCCTCGGGATCGACGATGAAGCGTTTGGCACTGATCGCCCCCGCCGCCTGAAGCCGTTGCAGCCGCCGCCAACAGGGTGAGTGGCTGAGGCCGCTGGCCTCTCCCAATTCCCGCAGCGTCAGGTCGGGCCGCTCTTGCAGCGCCTTCAGGATACGTCGATCCGAATCGTCCAGCAGCATGGTTTACCCTTCATGCCAAATGAACTGAAATCCGTGCAGGACTCAAAACAACCTGCCCCTAAGTGGCGCATAAGTGGTACAATGTTGCAAGATGGCCGTCAACAAGGCCAGCAATAGCGACCTTGTTTCGCGCAACCTAGGCTAGAGTGCTGCCAGAAGGACCAAGCCGCGTCGGGAGGATGCACATGGCCATCTCGCTGGACGACAAGTACACGGCGGAAAGCGGTTCGGTCTTGCTGACCGGGACACAGGCTTTGGTCCGGCTGCCGATGACCCAGATGCGCCGGGATCGCAGCAGCGGGCTGAACACGGCGGGATTCATCTCGGGCTATCGCGGCTCGCCTTTGGGCGGGTATGATCAGCAACTGGTCAAGGCCCGCAAGTTTCTGGACCGCCATGACGTGGTGTTCCAGCCGGGCTTGAACGAGGATCTGGCCGCAACTGCCGTTTGGGGTAGCCAGCAGTTGCAGCTGTCGCCGGGTGCCCGCAAGGATGGCGTGCTTGGCATCTGGTATGGCAAGGGGCCGGGGGTTGACCGCTCGGGCGATGTCTTCAAGCACGCCAATGCGGCGGGGTCGGCGCGACATGGCGGGGTGTTGGCGATTGCGGGCGACGATCACACCTGCAAATCGTCTTCGATCCCGCATCAATCGGACCACGCCTTCATCTCGGCGCTGATGCCGATGCTTTACCCGTCTTCGGTGCATGAGTTTCTGGAGATGGGTCTGCTCGGCATCGCCATGTCGCGCTATTCCGGCTGCTGGGTCGGCTTCAAGGTGATCTCCGAGACCGTCGAGATCACTTCCGTCGTCGATCTGGCACAAGAGGCGCGGCAGTTCGTGCTGCCCACCGATTTTGAATTGCCGCCTGACGGGCTGAACCTGCGCTGGCCCGATCCGCCATTGGTGCAGGACGAGCGGCTGCAAGAGCACAAGGGCTATGCCGCCATCGCTTTTGCGCGCGCCAATGGCGTTGATCGCCTGATCATCGACCACGCCCGCGCCCGCTTTGGCATCGTCGCCTCGGGCAAGGCCTATGAGGATGTGCGGCAAGCTTTGGCGGAACTGGGGCTTGGTGCGCCGGAGCAAGCGCTGATCGGGCTACGTCTTTACAAGGTGCGCATGCCATGGCCGCTGGAGCCTGAAGGCATCCGCGCCTTCTCGCAGGGTCTGGAGGAGGTGCTGATCGTCGAGGAACGCCGCGAGATCATTGAGAACCAGATCAAACAGCAGTTGTTCAACTGGCGCACCGATGTGCGGCCCCGCATCGTCGGCAAGTTTGATGAGGCGGGCAAGCCGTTCCTTAGCCTGTCTGCAGGGCTGAGCGTGGGCCGCGTGGCGGGTGCGATTGCAGAACGGCTGCTGCGGCTTGATCTGCCCGGTGATCTCGCCACCCGGCTGCGCGCCCGCGTCGAAGATCTGCATCGGATCGAGGCGCGGGCCGAGGCCCATATTCCCCCGGTCTTGCGTCTGCCGCATTATTGCGCCGGATGCCCGCACAACACTTCGACCCGGGTGCCTGAAGGATCGAAGGCAATGGCCGGGATCGGCTGTCATTTCATGGCGCAATGGATGGACCGGCGCACCGAAACCTTCAGCCAGATGGGCGGCGAGGGTGTGGCATGGACGGCGATCAGCCGCTTTACCGATGAGAAGCACCGGTTCGTCAATATCGGCGATGGCACTTATTTCCACTCGGGTCATCTGGCGATCCGGCAGTCGGTCGCGGCAGGGGTCAATCTGACCTACAAGATTCTGGTCAACGATGCCGTGGCGATGACCGGGGGTCAGCCGATTGATGGTGAACTGACACCCGAACAGATCACCCATCAGGTCTATCACGAGCGCGTGGCGAAGATCGTGCTGATGTCCGACCATCCCGAAGCTTACCGCGCCGCAGACCTTGCCCCCGGCACCGAAATCCGCCACCGCGACGACATCGACGCGGTGATGCTGGCCTTGCGTGAGGTGCCCGGCGTCACTGTGATTGTGTTCGAGCAGACCTGCGCTGCCGAACTGCGCCGCAGGCGTAAGCGGGGCACGGCGGTGGACCCCGATATGCGGCTTTGGATCAATCCTGTGGTTTGCGAAGGTTGTGGCGATTGTTCGGTGCAGTCGAATTGCATCGCGATTGAGCCGCTGGAGACCGATCTGGGCCGCAAGCGCCGGATCAACCAATCGGCCTGCAACAAGGATTACTCCTGTCTCAAGGGGTTTTGCCCGTCTTTTGTCACCGTGCGCGGCGGGGCGTTGCGCAAAAACCAAGCCCAAGGCGGGGCGGATGTTTCCGCGCTGCCCGACCCGGCGCTGCCGCAGATCGAGCGGGCTTGGAACCTTGCGCTTGCTGGTGTTGGGGGCACCGGGGTGCTGACCATCAGTGCCATTCTGGGCATGGCCGCCCATGTCGAGGGCAAAATCCCGATGGTGCTGGACACGGCGGGGCTGGCGCAGAAAGGCGGCGCGGTGATGAGCCATGTCCGCATCTCGCGCCCCGACCGCCCCATTGCCGCGCCCCGCATCGCAGCAGGGTCGGTCGATGTTTTGCTCGGCGCGGATTCCGTGGTGGCTTCGTCAAAAGACTGCATCCTGTTGTGCAGCCCTGAGCGGACGCAGGCCGTGCTGAACACCCACATCACCCCGGTGTCGGATTTCATTCGCCAGCGTGACTTTGACTTCAAGGAAGCCCGGTCGGAGGCCTGCGTGGCGGGGGCGGTGCGCTCGGCGCGGTATTTCCTGAACTTCTCGGATCTGGCCATACGACTAACCGGCGACGCGATTGGGGCGAACCTGATGCTGCTGGGCTATGCTTGGCAGTCCGGGATGGTGCCGCTGACCAACGCCTCGATCTTTGAAGCCATCCGGTTGAACGGCACGGCCATCAAGCCCAACACCGAGGCGTTCAACTGGGGCCGCTTGCTGGCGAATGACTCGGCAAAGGTGGCCCGTCTGGCAGGCATTGGGGCGGAGATGCCCGCGCCTGACACCCTGCCGCTTGACGCGCTGATGGCAAGCCGCGCCGATCACCTGCGGGCTTACCAGAACGCGGGCCTTGCCCAGCGTTATCTCGACGGTGTGGCCCGGATCGCTGCTGCCGCCCGGCCCGAACGTGTAGGCGTTAATGACCTGACCCTTGTGGTGGCCCAGAGTTACGCCAAAGTGCTGGCCTACAAGGACGAATACGAGGTGGCGCGGCTTTACAGCCTGCCCGGCTTCCGCGCCGGGCTTGAGGCCGAGTTCTCTGGCTCTTATCGCCTGTCGCTGAACCTCGCCCCGCCGATCCTGTCTGGCAAGGCCTCGGATGGGCGGCCCAAAAAGCGCGAATTCGGCACATGGATTCTGCCCGTGCTTGGCCTGCTTTCGCGGTTGAAATTCCTGCGCGGCACTTGGGCGGACTCTTTCGCGCACAGCAATGACCGCAAGCTGGAGCGCGATTTGATCACGCAGTATGAAGATGATCTGACACTGGCCGAGCAGGTGCTGACCGCTGACACGCTGCACTTGGTGCGCGATCTGCTGTCCTTGCCGTTGGAAATCCGCGGCTACGGTCCGGTCAAGCAAGCGTCCTATCAGAAACAGATGGCGCGGCGGCAGGATCTGCGCGCCACATTGCAAGGCAATAGTCCCGTGGCAATGGCTGCGGAATAGGGGGAGCGGCATGTTTCTGGCATCAATGCAGTTCGATCTGGGCGATGAGGTGGCAGCACTTCGCGACATGGTGCACCGTTGGGCGCAAGAGCGGGTGAAGCCGATTGCCGCCGAGGTGGACAAGCTTAACGTCTTTCCCGCCGAGCTTTGGGCAGAGATGGGCAATCTTGGCTTGTTGGGCATCACGGTGCCCGAAGCCTATGGCGGCGCTGGCATGGGGTATCTGGCGCATGTCGTCGCGGTCGAGGAAATCGCCCGCGCATCGGCCTCGGTTGCCCTAAGTTATGGCGCGCATTCCAACCTTTGCGTCAACCAGATCAGGCTGAACGGTACGGCGGTGCAGCGGCAGAAATACCTGCCGAAACTGGTCTCGGGGGCCAATGTCGGGGCGCTGGCGATGTCGGAGGCAGATGCTGGGTCGGACGTTGTATCCATGAAGCTGCGGGCGGATCGGAAGGGCGACCACTATGTGCTGAACGGCACGAAATACTGGATCACCAACGGCCCCGACGCCGATGTGCTGGTGGTCTATGCCAAGACCGACCCCGCTGCCGGATCAAAGGGCATGACCGCCTTCATCGTCGAAAACACCATGCAGGGCTTCAGCACCTCGCCGCATTTTGACAAGCTGGGGATGCGGGGGTCAAACACTGCCGAGCTGATCTTTGACAATGTCGAGGTGCCCGCCGAAAACCTGCTTGGGGCTGAGGGCAAGGGCTTGCTTGTGCTGATGTCAGGTCTGGATTACGAACGCGTGGTGCTGTCGGGCATCGGCACCGGCATCATGGCCGCCTGTCTGGATGAGATCATGCCCTATATGGTCAGCCGCAAGCAGTTCGGCCAAAGCATCGGTCATTTCCAACTGATGCAGGCCAAGATCGCCGATATGTACACCAAACTGAACTCGGCCCGTGCCTATGTCTATGAGGTGGCTCGCGCCTGTGATCGGGGCACCGTCACCCGGCAGGACGCCGCCGCCTGCGTGCTCTATGCCTCGGAAGCGGCGATGGAGGTCGCGCATCAGGCGGTGCAAGCCATGGGCGGGGCGGGGTTTATGAACGAAACCCCGGTCAGCCGGATCTTCCGCGATGCCAAGCTGATGGAGATCGGCGCGGGCACCTCGGAAATTCGCCGCATGTTGATCGGGCGCGAATTGATGGGGGCGATGGTCGTATGACAGTCCTGACCACCAATATCTCGCCGCGCAGTGCGGCGTTCCGCGCGAACCTTGCGGCAAATATGGCAGCACTTGAGACTGTGCGGGCGGCGGCAGGGCTGGCGCTTGCCGGAGGCGGCGACAAAGCGCGCGATCTGCACCAAAGCCGCGGCAAGCTGTTGCCGCGCGAACGCATCGACCGCCTGCTCGACGCAGGCGCGCCGTTTCTCGAGATTGGCCTGTTCGCTGCGCACGGGCTATATGACAGTGCCATCCCCTCGGCGGGGCTGATCGCCGGGATTGGTCGCGTCGAGGGCCAAGAAGTGATGATCATCTGCAATGACGCTACCGTAAAGGGTGGCACCTACTATCCGATGACGGTGAAGAAGCATCTGCGGGCGCAGGAAATTGCCACCGAAAACCGACTGCCCTGCGTCTACCTTGTGGATTCTGGTGGTGCCAACCTGCCCAATCAAGATGAGGTGTTCCCCGACCGCGACCATTTTGGCCGCATCTTCTTCAATCAAGCCAATATGTCGGCGCAGGGCATCGCACAAATCGCCGTCGTGATGGGGTCGTGTACCGCTGGCGGTGCCTATGTGCCCGCGATGTCGGATATCACCATTATCGTGCAGGGTCAGGGCACGATCTTTCTCGCCGGCCCACCTTTGGTTAAGGCCGCCACGGGCGAGGTGGTCAGCGCCGAAGACCTTGGCGGCGGCGGCGTTCACACCCGGCTTTCCGGCGTGGCCGACCTTCTGGCGCAGGACGATCTGCACGCGCTGGCGCTTGCCCGCCGCGCGGTCGCTAACCTGAACCGCCAAAAGTCGCCGCAACTGGTGCTGCAATCGTCGGAAGAGCCGCTTTACGACCCCGCCGAAGTGATGGGCGTGGTCCCGGCTGAGGTGAAAACCCCCTATGACATTCGTGAAGTGATCGCCCGCACGGTGGACGGCTCGCGCTTTGACGAGTTCAAACCGCGCTACGGCACCACCATTGTCTGCGGCTTTGCGCATGTGATGGGGACGCCGTCGGCATCATCGGCAACAACGGGGTGATCTTTTCGGAAGCCGCCCTAAAAGCCACGCATTTCGTCGAGCTTTGCTCGCAGCGCAAGATCCCCTTGGTTTTCCTGCAGAATATTTCGGGCTTCATGGTAGGGCGAACGGCAGAAAACCGCGGCATCGCCAAGGATGGTGCCAAGCTGATGACAGCGGTGGCCACCAGCCAGGTGCCCAAGATCACGCTATTCGTCGGTGGCTCCTTCGGGGCGGGCAATTACGGCATGTGTGGCCGCGCTTATGGCCCGCGCTTTCTATGGACCTGGCCCAACAGCCGCATCTCGGTGATGGGTGGCGAACAGGCGGCGGGCGTCTTGGCCACGGTCCGCCGCGACGCAACCGAGCGCAAGGGCGGCAGTTGGTCGACCGAAGACGAGGCCGCGTTCAAGCGCCCGACGGTCGAGATGTTTGAGCGCCAGTCGCATCCGCTTTACGCGACGGCCCGGCTTTGGGACGATGGCATCATCGACCCGCGCCGCACGAGGCAGGTGCTGGCGCTGTCGCTGTCGGCTGCCCTGAACGCTCCGACCCCAGAGACGCGCTTCGGCGTGTTTCGCATGTGAGGCAAGCCGATGTTCCGCAAGATTCTGATTGCCAACCGAGGCGAAATTGCCTGCCGCGTCATCGCCACCGCCCGCCGCATGGGCATCGCCACCGTCGCCGTATATTCCGATGCCGACGCCGCCAGCAAACATGTGGCGATGGCCGATGGGGCGGTGCGGATTGGTGCCGCTGCCGTCGCCGAAAGCTATCTGAAAGGCGATGCGATCATCGCGGCAGCGCTGCGCACCGGGGCCGAGGCGATCCATTCCGGCTATGGTTTTTTGTCGGAAAATCCCGGCTTTGTCGAAGCGGTTCAGGCGGCGGGTCTGGGGTTTATCGGCCCCCCCGCCAGCGCCATTCGGGCCATGGGCCTGAAGGATGCCGCCAAGGCGCTGATGATCAAAGCCGGGGTGCCGGTGGTGCCGGGCTATCATGGCGAAAGTCAGGACCCGGCGCATCTTGCCGCCGAGGCTGCCGCCATCGGCTACCCGGTGCTGATCAAAGCGCGGGCTGGCGGCGGTGGCAAGGGGATGCGGCTTGTCACCGACCCCGGCGATTTTGCTCAAGCGCTGGAAAGTGCCCAGCGCGAGGCCCGCAGCAGCTTTGGCGATCCTGCCTGTCTGGTTGAGAAATACATCACCCAGCCCCGCCACATCGAGATTCAGGTCTTTGGCGACACCCAGGGCCATGTCGTGCATCTGTTCGAGCGCGATTGCAGCCTGCAGCGCCGCCACCAGAAGGTGATCGAGGAAGCCCCAGCGCCCGGTATGCCTGCCGAGGTGCGCGCCGCGATGGGCAAGGCTGCGGTCGAGGCTGCGCGGGCGATTGGCTATCAAGGTGCCGGCACCGTCGAATTCATCGTTGACGGCTCTGGCCCGCTGCGGCCCGACGGGTTCTGGTTCATGGAGATGAACACACGGCTTCAGGTCGAGCATCCGGTGTCGGAGGCGATCACCGGGCTGGATTTTGTTGAGTTGCAACTGCGCATCGCCGCAGGTGAACCGCTGCCGTTCCGACAGCAGGATCTTCGGATCGACGGCTGGGCCTTTGAGGCCCGGATCTATGCCGAAGATGTGGAAAAGGGCTTTCTGCCCGCGACCGGCACGCTGGAGCACCTGTCTTTCCCGGAGGGCGTTGAATTCAGGCGCGGTGCGGTGCGCATCGACAGCGGCGTCCGTCAAGGCGACGAGATTTCGCCTTGGTATGATCCGATGATCGCCAAGGTGGTGGTCCACGGGCCGGACCGTACTGCGGCGCGGAACCTGTTGTCCACGACACTGGAGCACTGCCGGATCGCCGGATCGACCACCAATCTGGAGTTCCTCGCCGCACTCTCGCGGCATGACGGGTTCCGCGCCGGTGATGTCGATACCGGCCTGATCGCCCGCGATCTGGATCAGTTGATCGCCGCCGCCCCGCTGCCCGCCGCTGCCCCGGCACTGGCGGCCCTTGCCGCGCTGAACCTGCTCGACCCTCCCCAAGCAGCCGATCCTTGGGATCGACTGACCGGCTGGCGCGGTTGGTCCGCCGCTGAAAGCTTTGTCGCGCTGGACCATAAGGATGGCCCGCTTGCGTTGCGTGTCATCCATCTTGACCCCCGGCAGTTCCACGTCACCGGAGCCGGGTACGACACCACGCTCACCCTGCTTGACCATCGCGACGGCGCGCTTCGCTTCAGCTGTGACGGCCTGCAATCCACCGCGCATTTTGTCGCAACCCCGGACCGGATCAGCCTGTTCCTGTCAGGCCGGAAGCACGATTTCACCCGGATTGACCCCCTGTTGGCTGGCGAGCACGATGCTGCAGGTGGCGATACTATCCTTGCGCCGATGCCGGGCCTTGTGGCCGCGCTGCGAACCAGCGCGGGCGCTCGGGTGACCAAAGGCGATGCGCTGATCTTTATTGAAGCGATGAAAATGGAGCATATCTTGACCGCCCCCCGCGATGGTATCGTGGCCGAGGTTCTGGTGGCGGAAGGCGATCAGGTCAGCGACGGCACCGTTTTGGTAAGGATGGAGGCCGAAGATGGCTGATCCGGTCACGCTTTACGAAATGGGCCCGCGCGACGGCTTGCAGAACGAAGCGCGGCTGATCGGGACCGCCGACAAGATCAAGCTGGTCAATCTGCTTTCCGACTGCGGCTTCTGCCATATCGAAGTCACCAGCTTTGTCAGCCCGAAATGGGTGCCACAGATGGCCGACGCCGCCGAGGTCATGGCAGGCATCACCCGAAAACCCGGCGTCTGTTACGCAGCGCTCACGCCCAACCTTCAAGGTTACGCCCGCGCAATCACCGCCCGCGCCGACGAAGTGGCGGTGTTCGCCTCGGCCTCGGAAGGGTTTTCGCAAAAGAATATCAACTGCTCGATCCGGGAAAGCCTTGAGCGTTTCCAGCCCGTGCTACTCAGCGCCCGCACCGCGATGATTCCGGTCCGGGGCTATGTGTCTTGCGTGACAGATTGCCCCTATGACGGGCCAATTGCGCCCGATGCCGTGGCCGAGGTGGCCGAGGCGCTTTTTCAGATGGGCTGCTACCAGATCAGCCTTGGCGATACTTTGGGCGCAGCTAAGCCCGACGGGATTGCGCGGATGCTGGATGCGGTGCTGCAATCCGTTCCTGCCAGCCGCCTTTCCGGGCATTACCACGACACGCGCGGCCAGGCACTTTTGAACATCGCGGTCAGTCTTGACCGGGGGCTTCGGGTGTTTGACAGTTCGGTCGGCGGTCTGGGGAGGTGCCCCTACGCGCCCGGTGCCAAAGGCAATGTCGCCACCGAAGCGGTGGCGGCGATGCTGGACAGCCGCGGCTTTGATACCGGGTTGGACCTTGACCGACTGGCCGATGCAACCGCCTTTGCCCAAAGCCTGAGGAGGCCCGCATGAGCTGGCAAACGCTCGACACCCGCACCGATCCGCGCGGCGTGGTGTATGTCACGCTGAACACCCCGGAACGCCGCAACGTACTGTCTGCGACGATGATCGCCGAGCTGACCGAGTTTGTCCGCACGCTGGATCAAGCCCGCGCCGTGGTGCTTTCAGGCGCGGGCGCGATCTTCTGCGCAGGTGGCGATCTGGTCTGGATGCAAGCGCAGATCGAGGCCGACCGCCCGCAGCGCCTGCGCGAAGCCCGCAAGCTGGCCGAGATGTTGCAGGCGCTGAACACGATGCCGGTTCCGCTGATCGGTCGGTTGCATGGCGGTGCGTTTGGCGGTGGGATCGGCATGGCCTGTGTTTGTGACGTGGTCGTGGCGGCGCGCGGCACGAAGTTCTGTTTCTCAGAAACCCGGCTGGGCATCATCCCCGCCACCATCGGCCCCTACGTTCTGGCCCGCATCGGCGAAGGTCACGCGCGGCGCGTTTTCATGTCGGCCCGTATGTTTGGCGCAGAGGAAGCCGCAACCTTCGGCATCGTTACCACAGTGGTCGATACCGACGGCCTTGATGCCGCAGTGGAGGCCGAGGTCACGCCCTATCTCTCCACCGCTCCGGGTGCAGTGGCCGCTGCCAAGGCGCTCGCCCGCGCGCTTGGGCCCCGGATTGACGCCGACGTGATCGACGACAGCATCCGGCGTCTGGCCGACATCTGGGAGGGGCCCGAGGCCTTGATTGGCGTTCGGGCCTTTCTGGACAAGAAGAACGCTCCTCGGAACTGAAGCGAACGAAGTATGAGATCGGGGCGACGGCAGCCCATCCAGACGGTCGGAGGGCAGTGCCCCATCGCCCGCATAACCGTGAACATTCTTGCGGGACATTCGGGTCGGCACCTGCTGGGAGGCGGGGATGGATTCTTTGCTGCCCCGCGCGGGGCCTCGGCCATCGGTGCCAAGATCAATGGCCATTCGGGCAGCGCGCTGTGCAAAGCCCGCAGTGTATGGTCGCGCAGTGGGGCCATGACGGTTTCTGCGCACGTCGGCCAAGTTTCGATATCGTCGATGTGGCGCATCGTGACGACGGTTGCGCGACCCTTACGGCGAAGGGCGGCTTTCTTAGCCGATGAAATCGGCTGAGGGTTAACGCCTCGGGCTGATCGACCCTGAGATGGCGTTCTCGAATGACGACCTCTGCAAGACAAGGCCCGGCGGTTTTTTCGCCAGAGCCCCTTACAACCCTGCGGAAATACGGCGATGCTGGGCTGCGAAGCCTAGTCTTTCACCAAAAGGTCAAAAACGTCGCTTTGTGAAGGGTTTGCGTCATCCGCAAAAGCTATTATAGCCAGCCTTGCACCCAAACGGGTTCAGTCTTGCAGCCAAGTACGGGAACGCCAGCTTGCCCACTCTTTTTGACCAGCGCGCCGAGCTTGCGGCGCATTATGATCTTTCCCCTTCTATGGCCGCCGCCGAAGCGACGCGCGCGATCTACGCGCGGATGGCGCGCGTCGTGCCTTTGGCCGATTGGGCGATGTTTGCGCCCTATGTGATTGCGATCAATCGGCTGAAAGCGGAACGCAATGCGGTGATTTTGGGTCATAACTACATGACGCCCGAGATTTATCATGGCGCGGCGGATTTCGTCGGCGACAGCCTGCAACTGGCGATCAAGGCGAGTGAAGTTGAGGCTGATGTGATCGTGCAATGCGGTGTGCATTTCATGGCGGAAACCTCGAAGATCATGAACCCCAGCAAGATCGTGCTGATGCCGGATATGGCGGCGGGCTGTTCGCTGGCGGAATCGATCACGGTGGATGGTGTGGCGGAAATGCGGGCGATGTATCCGGGGGCTGCGGTGGTGTCTTATGTCAACACCACGGCTGCGGTGAAGGCGGCGTCGGATGTGTGCTGTACCTCGGCCAATGCCTTGCAGATCGTCAACGCGATGGAGGGCGACACGGTGATCATGACGCCGGATCAATATCTTGCGCGCAACGTGGCGGCGCTGACGCATAAGCGGGTGGTTTGGTGGGAAGGCTCGTGCATCGTGCATGAACTTTACACCGCCGCTGATCTGCGCGCCTATCGCGAATTTGACCCGGATGTGAAGATCATCGCGCATCCCGAATGTACCCCTGAAGTGGTGGCGGAGGCGGATTTCACCGGATCGACCAAGGGCATCATTGACTGGGTGCATCAACACAAACCTGCCCGCGCGATGCTGGTGACGGAATGTTCGATGGCCGCCAATATCGCGGATGAATTGCCCGAGGTGGAGTTCGCCAAGCCCTGCAACATGTGCCCCTATATGAAAATGATTACGCTGGAGAAGATCCTTTATGCGCTGCACAGCATGACGGGAGAGGTGCTGGTTGACCCAGAGATTTCCGCTCGGGCAAGGGTCGCGGTGCAGCGGATGATCGACATCAGCCGGGCTGCGGCCTGACCCGATGGACATGCCTGTTGTCGAGACTGGGCGCGTGATCATTGTTGGCGCTGGTCTGGGCGCGCTTTATGCCGCGCTGCATCTTGCGCCGCATCCGGTGGTGATGATCTCACCCGAGGCTTTGGGGCAGGGGGCGAGTTCGGCTTGGGCGCAGGGCGGAATTGCGGCGGCGATGGCTGCGGGGGACAGTCCTGCGGCTCATGCGGCGGATACTGTGCGCGCCGGGGCGGGCACGGTGGATGCCGAGGTGGCCGCAAGTGTCACCGCCGAGGCACGGGCGCATATTCTGGAACTGACCGCACTGGGGACGCCGTTTGATCGCGATGCGCAGGGCGGCTATGTGCTGTCACGAGAGGCAGCGCATGGCTTGGCGCGGGTGGTGCGGGTGCGTGGTGATCAGGCCGGGCGCGAGATCATGGCGGCGCTGATTGCCGAAGTGGCGCGCACGCCCTCGGTGCAGGTGCTGGAAGGCGTGATGGCGGAGGGCTTGCAGGTGCAGGCGGGCCGGGTGACGGGCGTGGCGGTGGCTGCTGCGGACGGTGGTGGCGCTCCGGTCATGCTGCGCGGGGCGGCGGTGCTGCTGGCGGGCGGTGGCTCGGGTGGGCTCTATGCGCTGACCACCAATCCGCCGCGCATCCGGGGGCAGGTGATCGGCATGGCGGCGCGGGCGGGCGCGGTGATTGCCGATGCCGAGTTCGTGCAGTTTCATCCGACCGCGATTGATGTAGGCGAAGACCCGGCCCCTTTGGCGACCGAGGCGTTGCGGGGTGAAGGTGCTACGCTGATCAATCGCGATGGCGTGCGGTTCATGCAGGCGGTGCATCGCGATGCCGAACTTGCGCCGCGCGATATCGTCGCCCGCGCGATCTTTGCCGAAACCCAAGCCGGACGCCGCCCGATGCTGGATACCCGCGCCGCGATTGGGGCCGAAATTGTGGACCGCTTTCCCGCTGTCGTCGCGGCCTGCCAGCGGGGTGGGATTGATCCGGTGACGCAGCCTATTCCGGTGGCCGCCGCTGCGCATTACCATATGGGCGGCATTGCGGTTTCCAGCACAGGGCGCAGCAGTCTGGCGGGGCTTTGGGCTTGCGGTGAAGCCAGCGCGACGGGGCTACATGGCGCGAACCGGCTGGCCTCGAATGGCTTGCTGGAGGCTTTGGTTTATGGTCGCCGCGTGGCGCAGGACATTGCGCAGGACCGATTTGGGCAACGATCGGGGGATGCGGTGGCGCCGTTGGTGGTCTTGCCACTGGTCCGCGGTGGACGGCGGCCCGACCCTGATCTGATTGCGCAACTGCGGCAACTGATGACGGAACATGTCGGCGTGGTGCGCGATGCGGCCGGATTGAAAACCGCGCTGCGCCGGATCGCTGTGCTGGAAGCGCAGGCTTTGGGTGACGCGAATGTGCTGAACATGACCGCCACCGCCACGCTGATTGCCGCCGCCGCCCTGCTGCGCGAAGAATCGCGGGGGGCGCATTGCCGCAGTGATTTTCCTGTGGCCAACCCTGCATTGGCGCGACCAAGCCGCCTGACCTTGGCCGAGGCGTTGGCGCTGCGGCAAACCATATCGGAGGCTTTAGAATGACCGGATTTGCCCCGATGCCCGATCTGCTGCTGGAACCTTTGGTGCGGGCGGCGCTGATCGAAGATCTTGGCCCGAACGGCGATATCACAAGCCGCGCGGTGATTCCGGCCAGCACGCGCTACCGGGCCCGCCTGAACGCGCGTGAAGCGGGGGTGGTGTCGGGGATGCAGCTGGCGACGATTGCGTTTCGGCTGGTGGACCCGGCGCTGGTGGTGACTTTGCACCGCGCGGATGGCAGCACCTGCGCGCCGGGTGATCTGCTGATGGAGATTGAGGGCGCTGCGGCCTCGATCCTGTCGGGCGAGCGGGTTGCGCTGAATTTTGCCGGGCGGCTTTCGGGTATCGCCACGCTCACCGCCGCCTTTGTGGCGCAGGCGGCAGGCACCGCCACCCGCATCACCTGCACCCGCAAGACCACGCCGGGGCTGCGGATGGTGGAAAAGGCCGCCGTGCTGCATGGCGGTGGGTTTAACCACCGCTTCGGGCTGTCGGATTCTATCCTGATCAAGGACAACCACATTGCGGCGGCGGGCGGGATTAGCGCGGTGCTGACGGCGGCGCGGGCGGCGGTTTCACATATGATGAAGGTGGAGATCGAGGTCGATACGCTGGCGCAACTGGCCGAGGTGTTGGCGCTTGGCGGCGCGGATGTGGTGCTGTTGGACAATATGGACACGCCCACGCTGTGGCAAGCGGTTGAGATGGTGGCGGGGCGGTTGGTGACGGAAGCCTCGGGCAATATGGCGCTGTCCCGGATTGCGGAAGTTGCGGCGACGGGGGTTGATTATATCTCGGTCGGGGCGTTGACCCATTCAGCGCGGGCGCTGGATCTGGGGCTGGATTTCTGAGACCTGAGATCAGAGTGTCTGAGCCTGACTGCGACCGGGTCGGGTGAAATCTTGTTGGGAAACGAGATATTTCGCCGAATTGGATTTGAGTGTGCGATTGCTTTGGCCGCAGCCATAAAGATTTTCTGCCACGGCAAAACAGGGGACTGCGGGGCCGGGGCCACCAGGAAGGGCGGGCAGCATGAGCGCCAAGCAACGTATGAACGACGGTATCCGCGCCGCCAGAGATCTGGTTGCAAAGGGCGACTTCGATGCCGCGACGACGATTTTGGCCGCGCTGACCGCAGATCGCGAGATCGCGGCCTTGCCCGCGCAGACTTCGTTGGGCTTGCCGCGCAGGCTTCATGCGGCGCGGTTACATCTGGCGAAGGCGCTGGGCGATCCTGTCGCGCGGGCGGGGTATCAGTTTCATCTGGTGCCACCACCAGAGGTGCTTGCGCCGTTGTTTCGGTTTTCCACCGCCGAGCAGCAGGCGATCACTATCGTCAATCGCAAGCCTGTGCCGCGGGTGATCCATCAGATCTGGATAGGTAGCCTGCCTGTCCCCGTTGGGGTGGCGGCATGGCGGCGTCATGCAGGGTTGCAGGGGTATCAGTATAGGTTGTGGCAAGAGGCGGATTTGGCGCGTTTGGGTCTGCCCGATCAGCCTGTTTATGCAGCGATGCTGGCGCGGGGGGATTATCCCGGTGCGGTGGATGTGGCGCGCTATGCGATTTTGGCGGCTGAGGGTGGGATTTATCTGGATTGCGATTGGTATCCGGCGCGGGATGATATCAGTTTTCATGACGTGCTGCCGTTGATCGGCCTGACCGCTTGGGCCGAGACGGTGCCGCGTCAGACCGGCCTTGGCGGTTTGCTATTGGGCAATTCGTTTGTCGCCACGCCGCCGGACCATCCGGCGCTGCATCGGCTGAATCAGCGGTTGCCGCAGGTGCTGGCTCTGCTGCTGGAGGCTCCGGCATGGTGGTCAACCGGGCCGCTGGTGTTCACCCTGGCGGTGCGGGGTGGGGCGGTCAGCGTGGCACCGCAGACATTGGTTGCGGGGGTGATGGCCGACCGTGCGGCTATGGCCGAGGTGGAGGCGCTGCGGGCGCAGGTGGAGGACGGTCTGCTGATCGCGTGGAAATCATGGTGAGGCGATAAGCGTGGGCAGGCCGAACCAGCGGCAGCCGGGATGATTGGCGGTCAGGGCAAACAACCGTGTGAGAAAGCTCCAGACCTGCGCATCATGCACGAGGTGGTGGGTCAGCAGGCCAATCGGGGCATCGCTGCGTGCCATGGCTTGCGCAATTTCATTCATTAGCACCGTGTCGGGGCGGCCAGAGCGGGTGCCGCGCCAGTCGATCACATCGACATGGGTGTTGTAGAGGGGCAGGTCGGCGGTGGCCTCGGGGCCAAAGACCGAAAGGGCTTTGAAGCCGAGGGCGGGAAGGCCCGCGACGACTTGTGGGGCGATGCGGTTCCACGGCGGCACCAGCACAGGCGTGAAATGCTGGGGGTGCAGCTGCGCGAGATGGCTAAAGCCGCGCGCGAGTTCGTCCAGTACCTGAGGGGCGGGGCGGTGCGGGCCGAGTTCTTGCTTTTTCTCGAAAGCGGGGGCGTGGTTGGTATGCGACCAGCCATGCACGGCGACGGAAACGGCTTGCGCAGTATCCAGCCGTTTGGCCAGTGCCGGGCCGGAATGGGCGGGGATGACGGCGAGCGTGACGGGGACGTGTGCGGCTTCGGTCAGGGAGAGCAGGTGGTCGAGTTCCGCGCTGGGCGCTATGGCATCATCATCGCGCAGCCACAGTTTTGCAGGACTTCCGTTGGCAGCGCGTAGATCGAGAGCGCGGATCAGGGCTTCGGTCATGGTTTGCCCTCGACTATGGTTTGCAGCAGGGTGTTCAGGCGCTGGGCAGCGCCTGCTATGGAATGGTCGCGCAGAACGCGCAGCCGGGCGGCTTGGCCCATGCGGTGCTGAAGGTCGGGGTCAGTCAGGAGGTGCAGGGTGGCTGCTGCCGCCGCTGCATCGTCGCCCGGATCAGTGAGGAAGCCTGTTACGCCATCGGCCACCACTTCGGGCACGCCTGCGGTGCGTTGCGCTATGACGGGGACGCCTGCGGCTTGCGCCTCTAGGTAGGCGAGACCGTAGGCCTCGCCACAACCGGGCCAGATATAGGCCGAGGCGCGGGCCAGAGTTGCGGCGATCTGCGGCCGGGATTGCTGGCCCAGCCATGTCAGACGAGCCGGTGGCAGGTGTGCGAACATCGCCTGCACCTCGGCGCGCTGCGGCCCGTCGCCGATGACGGTGAGATACCAGTGTAGGCTGGGCGGCAACAGGGCCAGCGTTGCGGCGAGGCGGCGGTAGCTTTCCGTTTTGTCGCCTGCCCGCATCATCGCAACCGTCACCAGATGGCCGGATTTCGGGTTGGGCAGGGCGGAGAAGGCATCGGGCTCTATGAAGGGCGGAAACCGGGCCAGTTGGGCGGTGGGGGTGGCGTCTTGCAGACCATTCATATCGCGGGCAGTCAGGCAGAGGTTCAGATTGGCTTGCTGCACGGCGATTCTCACATGGGCCTGCGTCTCGGCCCAGATGCCGATGTTGCGGCGTGTGGATAGCGAGGCTTCCACCGTGACATAGGGTAGTGCGAAACGCTGAGCGAGGCGGGGGCCAAGCAGGTCGGGGGCTTTGTAATAGGGGTGGTAGCAGAGCCAAAGATCGGGCGGCTGACCGGCCAAGAGGGCGACGATCCGGTTGGACTCGAGTGCGGCGTCAGTGAGTAGTTTGGCCCAGCCTATGAGGTCTTGCGGGTCGCCAAGATAGGCGCGCAGGTCTGAGGCGAGATCCACCTGATGCCCTGCTTGCTCCATGCAGCGGACCAACAGTTGCGCCATCAGGCGATCTCCCGAGGGCACCGGATGCGTCGGAGCCTTCAAAGGCGCGTAAAAGGCGATCCGCAGGCGGCGGGTGGGCGGCGTCATCGGGTAATGTTCCCAGTGGATAGCAGGTCTGCGCCAAGGGTAAGCGCAAAGCTGGTGCGGGGCGACAGGAATCGACCGCCCCCGCCCGTGTGCCGCCGCTAACCTTGACAGCATTGGCAAACTGGCCCATTTCCAGATCAGCCTTTGCCATGGCGGAGTGACCCTTGCCCCTATCCCAACTTCTTGAAAACATCACCAGCCGAGCCGCCCGCGTTGGGGTGATCGGTCTGGGTTACGTCGGCCTGCCGCTGGCGATCACCGCCGCGCGGGCCGGGTTTCGGGTGACCGGGTTTGACACCGATCCCGCCAAGATCACCGCCGTTGAGGCCCGCAGAAGCTATATCGAGGCGGTGCCGGATGCGGTGCTGGCGGATGAGGTGGCCGCAGGGCGGTTCACGGCGACGGCGGATTTCGCTGGGCTTGGGCTGTGCGATGTGATCGTGATTTGCGTGCCGACGCCGCTGACGCGGCACCGTGAGCCGGACCTGTCTTTCATCACCCGCACCTGCGACGACATCGCCAAGACGTTGCGCGTGGGGCAGATGATTGTATTGGAATCGACCACCTATCCGGGCACGACCGATGGCCCGGTGAAGCGTATTCTTGAGGCGGGCGGCCTGGTTTCGGGAAAAGATTTCTACCTTGGGTTTTCGCCTGAACGCGAAGATCCGGGCAATCGGGCTTTTGACACCTCGACCATTCCCAAGGTGGTGGCAGGCGATGGTGTTGACGCGGGGCGTCTGGTGGAGGCGTTTTATGGGGCGGTGGTCAAGACCGTCGTTCCGGTGTCGTCGACCGCGACCGCCGAGGCGGTGAAGCTGACTGAAAATGTTTTTCGTGCCGTCAACATCGCCTTGGTGAATGAGTTGAAGGTGATATACGAGGCGATGGGCGTAGATATCTGGGAAGTGATAGAGGCCGCTAAGACCAAGCCTTTCGGCTATATGCCGTTCTACCCCGGCCCTGGTTTGGGCGGCCATTGCATCCCGATTGACCCGTTTTATCTGACGTGGAAAGCGCGGGAATATGACATTCCGACGCGGTTTATTGAGTTGGCGGGAGAGATCAACTCGGGGATGCCGCGCCATGTGGTGCAGAGGGTGGCCGAGGCATTGGATCAGCGGTTGGGGCTGGCGTTAAGCCGATCCAAGGTGTTGGTGATTGGGCTGGCCTATAAGAAAAACGTGCCGGATATTCGCGAAAGTCCGTCGCTGAAACTGATCGAGTTGATTGAGGAGCGCGGCGGGCAGGCGGCTTATCATGATCCGTTTGTGGCCGAGATTCCGAAGACGCGGGCTTATGGTGCGTTGATGGGGCGCAAATCGGCGGCGTTTGATCAAGTTACGGTGGGCGGCTTTGACGCGGTGCTGATCGCGACCGATCATGATGGGTTGGACTATGCGGGGCTGGCACAGTGGTCGCGGCTGATCATTGACACCCGCAATGTGTTTGCGCGCAATGGGATCGTGTCGGATCATGTGGTGAAGGCCTAAGGATGGCACCCTACGCGGTTGCCGTACTTGCTGATGCACATTTCCACGATCCGGGTGGGGAATTCGGCGGCGCGGGGATTGTTGTTGACGGCAAGCGTCTTGCCTTGCGCAGTTGGGCTGATACGCGGATTGCGGCGCGGGCGTTCAATGAAACCGCCGGGGTGCTGCGGGCTGCATTGGAGAAGGTCGCCGCTGCGGGGGTGCGGCATGTGGTTCTGGCGGGGGATTATTCCGACGACGGGCAGGCCGAGAACATGCGGCGGCTGGTTGACGTGTTGCAGCGGTTTGAGCATCGGTATGGGCTGCGGTTTTATGTCATTCCCGGCAACCATGATCTCTATGGCCCGCATGGCAAGGATGTGACGACGCGGTTTGTCTCGGCACCGGGGCAAACCGTGATGGTGACGAGCGATGCGGAGCAAGCGGCGTTGGACGTCTCGGCCATTCTGACGCCAGCGATGCGCTGCGGCGGGCAGCCTGCGGCATTGCTGCCGATGGCGCGGTTCGGGCTGTTTCGCCAGCCGGAGTATCTGCATTGGGAAAGTCCGTTTGACGCGGATGATCGGCCTGAAGCGCGGATGTATGAGGCGGTAGCCAAGGATGGCTCGGTGACGCAGCGGCTGATGGATGCGTCTTATCTGGTAGAGCCGGAGCCGGGGCTGTGGCTGTTGATGATCGACGCCAATGTGTTCGAGCCACGCGCGGGGCGGCCCGATGCGACGCGCAAGAAGGCGTTCATTGGCCCGTCGGATGCTGGCTGGAACGCAGTGCTGCGGGTCAAGCCGTTCTTGCCGGATTGGATTGCTGATGTGACTGCGCGGGCGGCGGCGCTGGGCAAGACATTGATCAGCGTCTCGCATTATCCGGTGTTGGACCCGTTTCAGGACGGGGCGGGATCAGAGCGGGCGTTGTTTGGCGAAACAGCAATTGTGCGGCGCACCCCCGGCCCGCAGGTCGCACAAGCGTTGATCGACGCTGGGCTGCGCTGGCATATCGGCGGGCATATGCATGTCAATGCCACCACGCGCACGGCGGATGGGCGGCTGACCGATCTGTCGCTGCCCTCGCTGGTGGCCTTTCCTGCGGCGTTCAAGATCATTCATGCCAGCGTCGATTTAGTCAGCGTCGAGACGATCTCGCTGGAGCATGTGCTGCCCGATCCTGACATTTCGGCGGTGTATCGGGCGGAGGGGCAAGAGGTTGTCCTGCCGTTGGGGGCAATGTTGGCGGCGCAACGGCGGGCGCATGTGCTGGAGCGGCGGTTGCTGCATGATTGGCCGCCTGCGGTGCTGGCGCTGGTTGAGGGTCGGGATGTGGGGTTTTTGGTGGAACTCGTCGGGGGGGAGGTTGCGGCATTTGTGTCGCGGCATGGGTTGGGTGTTGCGGCGATTTCCGCCTGCCCGTTTGCCGACTTGATCGCCGATGCTTACCTGATCAAAGTCGCCGGGCCTTTGTCTGTGGACTGGATTGCGGCGGACAGGCTGGCTTTATGTCGCGCGCTTGCGGCGGATTATGGCGATGCCAGTGCCGATCCACGCCAGGGCCCGTGTGGGTTTTTGCAGCGGTTTCTCTCGGTGCTGCAGCTGTCATTGGATCGGGTGGACGCGGGGGATAGCGCTATTCTGCCGGTTGCGGCAGGCTTGTCGCGCGCGCTGCCACCACGATATCCAACGGCTGGCTGAGGCCACGAATATCCACGGTTTGCTGCAGGGTCTTTTCGGTCACCGCAAGCCCTGATAGCGTCAGCGCATAGGCCGACACCGCCACTTGCACGCCCAGACCCTTGGTCTTTTGCTCCAATCGGCTGGCGATGTTCACCGTCTCACCCAAAGCTGTCAGGCGAGCGACGGCTTCGGTGCGATGCGCGGCACCGATGCGGCCCAGAATGGCGGGGCCGGAGTGGATGCCGATGCCCATCGACAGCGGCACGCGGAGTTCTTCGTGCAGGCTTTGATTGAGGCTGTCGAGCACGCCGCCCATCGCGCGGGCGGCGGCAATGGCGCGGCGCGCACCTTCGGTCGGAGTGGTCTCCATCCCGAAAATCGCCATGATGCCGTCGCCCATGAACTTATCGACAAATCCGCCGCTGTCTTCGATCGCCTCGGCCATGCGGCCAAGGAACTGGTTCAGCAGGAACACCACGTCAAAGGACAACCGCCCCTCGGACATCTGGGTAAATCCGCGCAAATCACAGAACAGCAACGTGACTTCGCTTTCAATGCCCCAGTGGTATTTGTCAAAGCCGTTGGTCTGACCGGGTTCCAGATTGGCGGGCAGCAGGGTTGAGATCGTCAGATCAGCGGTCGGGCGCAACTGGCAGGCCAGCCGCACATTCGCGGGCGCACCGACGCGGCGCAGCACCTGCTGTTCGGTCACGGAGGCCGGAGGCAGTTGATCCAGCCCTTCCAGCACCCGCACCCGACAGGTTGAACAGCGCGCCCGGCCGCCGCAGACCGAGGCATGCGGGATACGGTTCATCTGGCTGATTTCCAGCACCGAAAGCCCGCGCACTGCTGAAATCACCGGGCCAAAAGTGTAGCGCACCCGAATATGCGCACCCATTTTGTTGCCCATTTGCAGCAGCATCCAGCCGCCGACCGCCGCCGCCAATATCGCAAAATAGCTGTAGGAGCCGAACAGAAAATTCTGTTGCATCTCGGCGTATTGCGCGGCGCTGAACGGGCTGGAGACGCCGCCGCGCAGATGAAGCATCCTTCCCGCCGAGACATAACCCGCATAGGCCAGTGACGGGATTAGCACGGCCAAGCCATTCATCGCCCAAAGGTTGCGGCGATACCACGGTTTTGGCGACAGCCACATGTGGAGGCCAATACAGCCATGTATCCAGACCAGCGCTACCAGCAGCGCCAGTCGAACGCCCTCACCCGGCCACATCGCCCACAGCGCATAGGTGTAATTGTCGGTGACGCCAAACAACTCATGCGCGCCACGGGTGCCGAGCACATGCCGGATGAGCAGGATCGGAATCATCAGCCCGAACAAAAGCTGCACCACCCCACGGGTTCCGATGCGCCATGTTTGCAGGCGCATGAAATGTGCGAGACCCAAGCCCATATGCACCAAGGCGGCGAGACAGAGTATCAGCGTGCCGATCAGACTGCGGGTTATCAACAGGCGCAGGTCTTGCCCTGCCTGCATCGCCTCAAGCGAGATCAGCCCAAGTGCGTGGTTCAGCAAATGCGTGGTGGCAAAAGCGAACAGCACCAAACCCGACCACAGCCGCAGCTGTGCGATGCTGGGTCGAGAGCGTCGCCACAACCGGCGCGCCACTGTGCTTGGCGATTGCGCAACTTTGTTCATACTGGCACCGTGCCGGCTGGGGCCTGATCAAGTGCGAATATGGAGGGGCAAGGGGTGCGCATTTCAGGCCAGAACCACAAGATCAACGGGGGCCGCAAGCCCAGCTACACCCTCGCCGTCGCGGCGCAGCACGCCGGGATTGACATAGCCTTGCGCCTCGGCGCGGCTGTGGGTGCTGGCGTCGGTCAAGGCGCGGGTGTGCTGCGTCTTGTTGGCGCTTTCCAGTTTCGACGCCAGATTGACGGCATGGCCGATCACTGTGAACTCATAGCGGCCTTGCGAGCCCACAATCCCCACTGTCACATCGCCTGATGCCACAGCAACGCCGGTGGCAAAACGCCCCGGCCAGCCCAGTGCGGCGAATTCGTCTTGTCGTGCATCCAGTGCTGCGATCACCGCCGAGGCAGCGCGTAAGGCATCTGCCGCATAGGTTTCGCCCGGCTGGACTGCCCCGAATGTTACCAAGATACCATCGCCCATGAATTTGTCGATCTGGCCGTTATGCTGTTCAATTTCGGTCAGGGTGATCTGTTGATAATGCGCGAGAACCCGCATCACCGTTTCCGGCGGCAGCGAGAGGGCGGTTTTTGTAAAGCCGCGCACATCGACAAACATGATGGCAGCGGCCCTGATCTCACTTTGGCCAGCACTAGGCATTTCTGCGGATTGGGTGATCAGATCGGCCACCTTTGGCGCGAAGAACTGGCTGAGATCCTCGGCAGCGGCATGGCTTTGAATGGCGTCAAACAGCACAGAGCGCGCCCGGAACAAAGCGAAGGTCAAAATCAGGGTGACCCCCAATATCGTGATCACCTTGTCAATTTCGGCCCCGATCAGAATGGTGTTTGATGTCAGATATTCGACGTAGTTGCGGGTAACGTGCATGTTGTTCATGTCATAGGTCAGCGCGTAAAGCACCATCAGCGTCCATCCAGATGCCGCGATCAGCCCCGACATGAAAACATAGCGCGGATCAAAGCGCAGCGCGCGCAAGGCGATGAAAAAGAACAGATAAATCATCGTCGGAGATTTGAGATAAAAGGCGGGCGGTTGTTGATACTGGATGTGGAAGGAAAAGATCATGCCGCACAGCAGGCCGACATCAACCACCATCGACAACATCAGATACCAGCCGGGCAGCACCATCCGGTAAGACAGAAACACCCGAAACAGAGTAAATACCAGATAGGCGACCAGTGTCATTGGCACAAAGTTTTCGCCCGCAGTGCCCTCGGCGCGGGGCGCTATCCAATACAGCAGGGTCAAGAATCCGACGATGCTCAGCTGCGCCCAGCTTATGGTCTGCTCGGCTGCGGTCTCACGGCGGTCAATTTCGGCCATGACGCGCGCGGGAACGGATTCGCCATGCGGGTCGCCTGTCCAGATATAGACAACAAAATCGCGGAGAGAGGCGGGAATGTAGGGCACGAGACTTTCCTTCTTTCCGCATTGGCCGTGTGATCTGGGAAATGTGATCTTGGAAAGACGTTGCTCTTAGCGGGTTTTCGCGTCACAAAAAAGCGACATTTCTGTTAGCAGAGCCAGTGTGCGGAAATGGTTAGCTGCCATCGCCCAGGATGCGTCTTAGATATCAACCACCTGAAAATCACGCCCACAGAACGCGCCCGGAAACTGGCGTTTTGCCGCGCGCTCGATTTTGCTTAATGCGGTGTCGGTCCGGTTGAAGCTGTGGTGAATGAAGCCCACTTGTTTCGCGCCTGCAGCCTGCGCGAGACGCACCGCCTGCTGCCAAGAAGAATGACCAAAGCCTTTGAAGGTCGCCATTTCTTCATCCAAGAAAGTGGCGTCGTAGAGAAACAGATCCACCTTGTCGATCAAGCGCATAACATTGGGGTCCAAAGTGCCGGGTTCGTGTTCGGTATCGGTGATGATGGCAATCGAGCGACCGCCAAATTCTACCCGATACCCAACAGCATTGCCGGGATGATTGAGCATCCCGGTGCGGATCGTCACGCCGGGGTAGGGGGTCAGAACATCGCCTGCGCTGAAATCCCGCGCATCAATCCCGGCGCTGCAATAGTCTGGCCCAATCGGGAAGAACGGCTTGCGCATGAATTCCGACAGCATCTGCCGGGTGGTCATCGCAGGCCCCATATGGCCAGACCACATCTTCAGCGACGATTGGTTGCAGTACATCGGCTTGAAGAATGGCAGACCGCAGACATGGTCGTAATGGGTGTGGGTGAAGTAGAGGGTGAGTTCCTTGCAGCCTTCAGCGGCGAGGGCATGCCCAGCCGCCAAGGCCCCGCTGCCCGCATCGAACAGGATCACATGCTCGCCGCAGCGCATTTCGATGCAGGTCGTGTTGCCACCAAACTTCTGAAACTGTGGGCCGCTGACGGGTAGGCCGCCGCGCGCACCCCAAAGCTTGAGTTGAAATTTCGGCTGCGCGGTCATGTGCCCGACCTGCCCGAAAGCCGCTTGTTGCCGCACCGTGGGCACAGGCCAGAAGCTTTTTCATTGCCGCGCATCGCCAAGATCAGACTTCCCCAGATCGCTGATATACAGAAGGATATGAAGCATCGCAGCAAGATGCGAGAGCCGATTGCAGAGCGCACCAAAAAGAAGATCCGCCACGGAGGCAGAATGCAGGCAGGTCTTGTCCAAAACATGGCAATTCTCGATCCAGATCTGACCTTTGATCAGCTCTTCGAGAGGGCTGCAACGCGGCTTCGCGCCTCAGACAGCTCTACCGTGGTTTGGCTGAGACGATTTGCCAGCACGCGCACCACTTCGATAGTCATTTCCGGGAAGTCGGACATCAGTTTGAAAAAGTTGTCTTTGCTGATTCGCAGTGCCTCAACCGGAGTCGCGGCCTTCACTGTGGCGGTGCGGGCGACATCGCACAGGATGGCGATTTCACCGACGATGGCATTTTCTTCTAGGTCAGCCACCTTGATCTGGCCGGTGGGGCCATCGACTATCACATCGGCCCGCCCTGAAAGCAGCACAAACGCCGCATCGCCTGCGTCGCCTTGGCGGCACAACACTTCGCCCACGCGGTAGGAAACACGTTCAGAGGTGAATGCCAACAGTTTCAGCTTCGCCGGAGATACACCGGCAAACAGCGGAACCTGCTTCAGCATTTTGACTTCGTCATTCAAGAGCACGTCGTCACCTTCCCACTTCTGTAACGGCTGGATAGGCCAAGCCCTTAGACTATGCCGACATCAGTTCTTTGAAGATACCATTCTTTTGTAAAAGTTCTGCATGAGAGCCGTCTTCGACCAGTCTGCCACGCTCAAAAACCGCCACCCGGTCGAACAGTTGCGCAAACTTCGCATTTGAGATCACCCAAGCCACGGCGGGCTCGCGTCCATCCTTGCGCAGATATTTCAGCGCGGCGATCAGCACCTGTTCTTGCGTCCGGGTATCGAGCGCCGACAGCGGGCGGTTGAACAGATAGTAATCCGACCGCCGGATCAACGCCCGTGCCAAGGCAAGTTTTTGCCGCTGCACCGAGGTCAGCCGCTTGCCGCCTGCGCCGATGTGGAAGTCGAGGCCAATCGACAACAGCGTGTCATAGATGCCCAATTCGCGTAGCACGTCCCCCGCCACGGCATAGATCCGCTCGACACCGTCACGGTATTTCTGGCTGATGCGGCCAAACAGCATATTGTCCAGCAAAGTACCCGAAACCATATATTGCTCAGGGTCGTAAAGTTCGATCGCCTCTTTCAGATTGGCCGGAAGCCCTTCGTGGAAAGCCGTCCTGAATTCAACAATCTGCGCCATCAACTCGGGTGTCAGCAGGCCAAAACGATGCCGCGGCTCGATGTAGTCAAAGCTGAGGCGGATCATCATGGCGCGGTCGCTGGCGGTAATGTTCGCGGTGCTTTTATCTATGTTTTTCAACAGCATCGCATAGGCTGGGATGTCGTCAGGTTTCATAAAGGTCAGTTGCTGGAAGAACGGATGATCTGGCGGCAGGTCGCTGAACAATTCGATGGCATTACGGGCGATCTCGGTGCCCATCGTAAACAGGGTATCCGCCAATCCGCGCTGTTTCAGAACGCTTAGGAAATACGGGTTGCTGATGATCGCGCCCGCTTTCAAATCCGGGGTTCGGGCATTGCCGAACAGCAGGTTTTCGATCACCGTCGCTTCGGTATTATAGGCGCCGGGCTCGAACGGCTCGATCAGCCCGTTCAGATCGGCTTTGGTCAACGCATCGCGCAGCACCCGGCGCATCTCGACGGTTTTGGCGGCGAGATCGCCATGCTCGGCCAGATTGACATGGGACCGCAAAGCAAGATCGAACATGTCGCGGGTCAGCGCCACGGCATCCAGTGCGGCATAGACCGAGGGCATCAGAGCCGTCTGATCCGCGGCCCCCTGATGTTCAAAGTCGATCCAGTCGGAGTGAATATCGAACTCGGGGTTGCCCGCCCAAATGGCCTCACGCCGCTCCCATTGACGTTGCGTCAGATCCGCGCCTTCGATCACGCGGTCAGTGATCGGGGCGTGTTTCAGCCCGTAAAGCAGATTGTCGCGCACGGTTCCGAAGAAGAAATAGGCATCGGTGCCCGCATAGGTGATCGAGCGGCCGCTGATTGATTCGGGCAGGCTGTGCAGATCAGCGCTGCCTGCATTGATCTGGCCCTGCGTCGGCCAGACGATGCGCGCCAACGCCTCGGCCATGATGTCAGCGCCTGATCCGGCGTTGCCAATAATGGCAACCGTTTCGCCGGGCAGCAGCGAAAAGTTGACGCGGTCCAGCCCGACGGCCCCAGTGTCGTCGGTCACGCCCAGATTAACCGCCGCGAGCGGGCCGCTCATTTTACCTTCTGCACGTTCCGCCGATACCGCCTGAATCTCGGGCTCCAACAGGCCATCAATGGCGAATTGCCCGATCACCTGATTGTATTTGATCTGTACGTCTTGGCGATTCTGATCCCAGTCGATCAATTCTTTCAGCGGGCCGGGAAGGTCTTTGTAAGCCCCGATCACCGCCACCAGTTGCCCGATATCCAACTGGCCTTGCAGCGCCAGATAGCCGCCGATGCTGTAAAACAGGAACGGCGTCACCGAGGCGAGGAAGTTGTTGATGAATTTCACCAAAAACTTCCATTGATAAATGTCGAAGCGGATTCTGTAGATATGGCCCAGCCGCGATGAGATATCGGCGCGCTCAAAATTCGAGGTGTCATAGGAGTGGATCGTGTTGATGCCATCGACGATCTCGCTGACCCGACCGGCCAATTCGCGCGCGGTCAACTGACGCTCGCGCCCTAGCACCAGTAATCTGCGGCGCATCCGCGGGATAATGAAGGCCTGCACCCCGACCAGTGCTGCGGTGATCAGGCCCAGCGGCACGCTTTGCACGAAGATAAACGCCAGTGCCATGACCGCCTGTCCGCCGAGCAGAGCAGGGGCGACAAAGGCGTCGCCGGTAAAGCCGCCAAGCGGTTCAACCTCGTCCTTCACCATACTGGAGATTTCCGCGCCCTTCAGACGTTTGAAGGTGGCAGGCGGAAATCGCAGAATATGATCGACCAGCGTGAAGCGGATGCGGCGCAGCAGGCGTTCGCCCAGCCGACCTTTGTAAGTGTTGATGTAATATTTAAAGAGGCCGTTCACCACGACCAGCACCAAAAACACACCGCTGAGCGCGAACAGGGTGTTCAGCCGATCAAGCTGGATGCCGTCAAACAGCGTCACATGGCCAATCAGCGGCAGATTGAACGCGATCTGCATGAAGGTCTGCATGGCTGTGGGATCGGCAAAACCATCACCCTGAATTGGCCCGTTGACGATCTGCTTTGGCAGATTGAGTGACAGGAAATACGGGATCATCGAGAGCGCTACGATCATCAGCACCCAAAGCTGTTGCCGCTTGGTATGCGTCCAGATGTAGCGTGAGATGTTGGGGTCCAGCATGGCCTTATGGCGCTCCACAGATCGGTCGGCACCTTGATGAAAAACCTAAGGTGCAAAAGGTCATGTCGTGCCAACCAGAATGGGGGCGAGGGTCAAGCAGATCATCGTAAAAAGCTGTCGTGCCGCCACTCAACGCCAAGCGCGGCTATGAGGCAAGACGTTTATCATTGCGCGCCCGCTGGTTGCAATGCTGCTTTGGCCTTCATCTGGGTTGCGGCCTGCGCATAGCCGCCGGCTGCGCCATCAATGAAGTGCATGTGATCATGCGCCCGTAGTGACGGCACGATGCAAGTGACCAGCGCCTGATCTTGTTTGTGCAGACCGAATTGGCAGATGCCCGAGGCAGCAGCGGCATCAAGCAGCGCTTCGATTTCAGCAAGCCCGGCAGCGTTGATATCAATCGTCATCTTCAAGCCATCGTCAAATTTTCGAAAGTCAGTGTTGCGGGTCATTTGCCGCACGTAATCGCGGGCATTGAAGCCGCCCAGCGTCAGATTGGTGCGATAGAGCAGCACAGTCATGAAGATCGCCACCATCACTTTGATCCGCGCCTTCAGGCGTTTGCCGCGCGGGGCGCGGGCATTGGTCTCAGACGCGACACCGCCCAAAGTCAGATGCGGCACTGGGCCTTCGGGCGGTAGCGGATTGCCCAAGCCGCCCGCTTTATTCGCCACCGACACCACGCTGGCCACCAGCGCCCGGAACGCATCGGCGCGGGCGGTTGCGCTGGGCACTGCGATGATCGACACGATCTGGCCATTGCGCGATGCGACGGGGTTCCAGCGGCACGACAGCCCGGTCAGATCGGGTCTGCTGCCGGGCTCGGCCATCGGCACGGCAAAACTCCCCAGCTTCATCTGAGATTCGGCCCAAGCCGCACCTCCGCCTGCGAACATCGCGAAGGTCATCTCGGGGCTGGACTGAAACCGCGCGATCCGTACATCATGACCTGCCGCGCGCACCTCGGCCAACGGCACCATGGCGGTGCGCATGTTCAGGCCCAGATCGTCCTCGATCCAGCGCGCCACAGCTGCCAGTGCCACGCTGGCCTTAGCAATGCCATTCGGCGGCACTGCGATCACTGCGCCGTCGCCGCCAAAGACGAAGGGATAATCGCTGCCCTCCAGCACGTTGAGCACAGCGGTAATCACCGAGGCCCCGGCCATGTTGACGGATTTATACTTGCCGCGCGCAATCGCCTCGGTCGAGGACACAACATCGGCCACCGCCAGAGCCCAGCCTTCGGGCAGCGGTCGGTAGCGTGTCAGATTGGCCACATCTTCAAACTCGGCAAAGACCGGCAGGTCAGATAGGAAAACAGAGGCGTTCTGAACGGTCATTTCGGCAACCTAGCATGATTTTCGCAGGATGCAGGTGCCATAAATGCACAATTTCTGGGTGGCGTTGCAAAACTTCGTGTGAGGCGTATCGGGGTTTTTAGGGGGCGACAAAGCTGCCACGGTTGTATGATTTCGGGGCTGATGGATCCGATTTCAACACCCGGCGTTGCATTTTGATTGCAATTCGCGAGAACTCTCGCATGCAATGGCTTTGCCAAGCAACCGGATCCCCATGATCCACGCCACATGACGGAATGGATCAGACCGGATGACACGACAAGAACTTGGCATCGGCATGGATTTGCTGCGGGTAGAGGATGTGAAAGTGTCCTTCCCGCTGGCCACTGGCCAAGTTGATGCGCTGAAAGGGGTCGGGCTGCGGGTGTTGCCCGGCAAGATTACCGCATTGGTCGGCGAGTCTGGTTCGGGCAAATCGGTGCTGGGCCAGACCATCATGGGGTTGCAGCCGGATTTTGCACGCGTCAGTGGCCGCGTGCTGTTGACCGATACCGCAGCGCCGGGTGGCAAGGTTGAGTTGCTGGGCTTGCCGCGCGACGGACGCCTGATCCGCAGCGTGCGGGGTCGCAAGATCGGCATGATATTTCAGGAGCCGATGACCTCGTTTTCGGCTTTGCACACCATTGGCAATCAGATTTCCGAGGCATTGCGTATTCACGAGCCGGTCTCGGCCAAAGAACAGCGCGCGCGGTCCGAAGATATGCTGTCGCTGGTTGGTTTTACCAAGCCCGGCAAAGTGTTCGACATGTATCCGTTTGAGCTGTCTGGTGGGATGCGGCAGCGCGCAATGATCGCGATGGCGCTGATTTGCAGCCCTGAATTGTTGATCGCGGATGAACCCACCACTGCGCTGGATGTGACCATTCAGGCGCAGATTCTGACGCTGCTGCGCGATCTTCAACAGCGTCTGAACATGGCGATCCTGCTGATCACTCATGACCTTGGCGTCGTCGCAAATGTCACCGATGAGGTCGTGGTGCTGTATCAGGGCCGCATCATGGAATCCGGCCCGGTAGACGATATTTTCCGCCGCCCGCAGCACCCTTATCTGAAGGGGCTGATGGCCGCGATCCCGCATTTTGGCATGAAGCAGGGCGCGCGTTTGCGGCCTTTGCGCGATATTCAGATCAACCGTGACAAGCTGATGACTGCCATCGGCGGGGCGAAGCCTGTGGCACAGACCGCCGCGCCCGACGTGTTACTCTCGGTGCGCAACTTGTCGAAAACCTATCAGACCCGCGATCAGGCTTGGGATATTCGCAAATCCGCCAAGCCAGTCCCAGCGGTCGATGGCGTCAGCTTTGATATCAAGCGCGGAGAATGTCTTGGACTGGTCGGTGAAAGCGGTTGCGGCAAAACCACCGTCAGCAAGATTTTGATGCGGGCGGTGACGCCGGATGCGGGCACGGTGATCTATGATGATGGCTCGGGCCCGGTCGATGTGCTGGCCGCCAAGGGCGATGATCTGCAACGCCTGCGCACGCAGATTCAGATGGTGTTTCAAGACCCAGTCTCGTCGCTGTCGCCTCGAATGACGGTCGGCAATATCCTGTCCGAACCTCTCGACATCCACAGTCGCGGCACCCCGCCACAGCGCCGAGCAACCGTTGATGCCTTGCTCGGGGCTATCGGTTTGGGCCAATCCGCCCGCCACCGCTATCCGCACAGCTTTTCGGGCGGACAGCGTCAGCGCGTCGGCATTGCCCGCGCTTTGGCGCTGGCTCCGGGGTTGATCGTTTGTGACGAGCCGGTGTCAGCGCTGGATGTATCGGTGCAGGCGCAGATTCTCAACCTGTTGAAAGATTTGCAAAAAGATCTTGGGCTGACCTATCTGTTCATCTCGCATAACTTGGCGGTGGTGGATTATATGGCAGACCGGGTGGCAGTGATGTGGGCGGGCCGGATCGTGGAAATCGCTGCGCGCGAGACGATTATGACCGCCCCGGTGCATCCCTATACCAAGGCGCTGCTCGCCGCCGTGCCCTATCCCGATCTGGATCGCCGCTTGGATTTTGCCACCTTTAACGGCAACACGGCGCTGACCAGTGCCAACTGGGCTGCCGCGTTTCGGGCCGAGCCTGATGCCCGATCCGACCTTGCCCCGCTTGATCTTGGGGGCGGCCATTTCGTCTTGGCCCGCAAATCTGCTGATAGAAATGATCTGAAGCCATGATCACCCGTCGCACCGCCTTAACCCTGCTCGGCTCGGTCGCATTGCCCAGTATCAGCTTCGCGGAATCGCCATTTTTCGCCGCAGATGTGAAGATGGGCAACATACCTCCGCTGCCTGAGCGCCTGCCGCGCAACCCGCGCGTGATTGATTTGCCCGCGATGGGCCGCACCACAGGGCGGCTGGGCGGCAGCGTGCGGATACTGGTCAGTGGCCAGCGCGATGTGCGGCTGATCCCGATCTACGGCTATTCCCGACTGGTTGGCTATGACGCCAACCTGCAACTTGTCCCGGATATTCTTGAAAGTTTTGAGGCGGTTGAAGACCGCATCTACACCCTGCACCTGCGCGAAGGTCATCGCTGGTCAGACGGCACTCCCTTCACGGCGGATGATTTCCGCTATTGCTGGGAAGATATGATGAACAACGCCGATCTCTATCGCGGCGGCCCCCCGGTGGATCTGATCGCCAATGGCAAACCCGTCGAATTCCGCGTGATCGACCCCGTGACTGTGCGCTACACCTTCGCAAGCCCGATGCCAGACTTCCTGCCCAAACTCGCCTCGCCCTTGCCGCTGATCCTCTATGTGCCGCAAGCCTACATGAAAACGTTCCACGCCAAATATCAGACCCCCGAAAAGCTGGCCGCACTGGTCGAGCAGAACCGCGTCGATGATTGGCAAAGCCTGCACGCCAAAATGGGCCGCTCGATCCGCCCGGAAAACCCCAGCCTGCCAACTTTGGAAGCATGGCGTCCCCGCACCGCCCCGCCCGCCGAGCAATTCGTGTTTGAGCGCAACGCCTATTTCCACCGTGTCGATCAGACCGGCCAGCAACTGCCATATTTTGACCGCATCGTGCTGGATGTCGCCTCGGCGGATATCATCCCGGCCAAAACCGCGACGGGCGAAAGCGATCTGCAAGCGGGCGGCATCAGCTTTCCCGACTATACCCTGATGAAACAGGCCGAAAAACAGCACCCACTGAAAGTGTCGCTGTGGCGGCGCACCCAAGGCTCCAGCGTCTCACTGTTTCCCAATATGAACTGCAAAGACCCGGTCTGGCGCAAGCTGTTCCAAGACGTGCGGATGCGCAGGGCCTTGTCGGTGGCGATCAATCGGCACGAGCTGAACAAGGTGAATTTCTTCGGCCTTGGCCGCGAAAGTGCCGACACCGTGCTGCCCGAAAGCCAGCTTTACAAACCCGAATACGCATCGGCTTGGGCACAATACGACCCCGATCTGGCGAATGCCTTGCTGGATGAATTGGGCCTCACCGAACGCGGCGGCGGCAATATCCGGGTGCTGCCGGATGGCCGCCAAGCTGGCATCGTCGTGGAAACCGCAGGCGAAAGCACGCTGGAAACCGACGTTTTGGAACTGATCGTCGATCACATGCGCGATGTTGGCATCGCCATCTATATCCGCGCGTCGCAGCGCGATATCTTCCGCAGCCGCGCCATGGGTGGTGAGGTGCAAATGTCGGTCTGGGCGGGTCTGGATAATGGCGTGCCAACTGCCGATATGGCCCCCGATCAACTCGCCCCCACCCACAGCGATCAGTTGCAATGGCCGGTCTGGGGCAGCTGGTATATGTCCGGCGAAACCGCGGGTGAGGCCCCCGATCTGCCAAGCGCGATGCAGCTGATTGATCTGCTGAAACAATGGCGCAACACCACCACCACCGAAGCCCGCGCCGAGATTTGGGCGCAGATGCTGGTTCTGTGGTCCGATCAGGTGTTCTCGATCGGCACCGTCAATTCCGCGCCGCAGCCCATCGTGCGGGCAGCCCGGATGCGCAATGTCCCCGAAGACGCCCTCTATGGCTTCACCCCCACCAGCTTCTTGGGCGCTTACATGCCCGACACGTTCTATTATGCGCGGGAATAACCCATGATCCGCTATATCTTCATGCGCACGCTTGCGATGATCCCAACCCTGTTCCTGATCTCGGTTCTGGTGTTCTTCATCATCGAACTGCCCCCCGGCGACTACTTTGAAAGCTATGTCTCGGAACTGCGCTCCTTGGGCGAATCCGCTGATCTGGCCGAGATCGACATGCTGCGCGAACGCTATGGCTTTGATCAGCCGCAAGTCGTGCGCTATCTGTGGTGGGTTGGCGGCATGTTGCACGGCGATTTCGGCTATTCGTTTGAATACCGCCTGCCGGTCAGTGAAGTGGTCGGCGACAGGCTGTGGCTGACCGTCCTGTTGTCAACCGTCACCATCCTGTTCACCTGGATCATCGCCTTCCCCATCGGCATCTATTCCGCCACCCATCAATACAGCTGGGGCGATTACGGCCTGACCTTCCTTGGCCTTTTGGGCATCGCCGTGCCCAACTTCATGCTGGCACTTGTGATGATGTATTTCGCCAATATCTGGTTTGGTGTCTCTATCGGCAACCTGATGGATCGCCAGTTCCTGAACGAGCCGATGAGCATGGCGAAATTCTCATCCATCATGTCGCATATCTGGATACCCGTGGTGATTATCGGCACCTCTGGCACCGCCAGCATGGTCCGACGCCTGCGCGCTAACCTATTGGACGAATTGAACAAACAATATGTTGTCACCGCCCGTGCCAAGGGTCTGCATCCGCTGAAGGTGCTGGTGAAATATCCGCTGCGCATGGCACTGAACTTCTTCATCTCGGATATAGGCTCGATCCTGCCCGCGATGATTTCCGGGGCCGAAGTCACCGCCATCGTGCTGTCCTTGGAAACCACCGGGCCGATGCTGATCCGCGCCCTGCAAAGTCAGGATATGTATCTGGCGGGCTCGTTCCTGATGTTTCTGGCCTTCCTGACAGTGATCGGCGTGTTGATTTCGGACATCGCGCTAACGTTTCTTGACCCCCGCATCCGGCTTGGTAAAGGCAGCAGCAAATGAGCGATCTGCCAAACCAGACCACCACCCTGCCCGCCCCCGGTGCGCCGATGACGCATTATGTCTCGGACGCGCCGTTTGATCCCTATGAGGCCGAAAACGCCGCCTCGGCCCAAAGCAAATTCGCCGAAGCCTCGCAGCTGCAACTGATGTGGTGGAAGTTCCGCAAGCATAGGGTGGCGCTGTTTTGCGGCGTGTTCCTGATCCTGATGTATGCCTCAATCTTCATCAGCGAATTCCTCGCCCCCTACAGTCAAGCCGCCCGCAATACCGATTACATCTACGCCCCGCCGCAAGCCGTACATCTGTTCCACGATGGAAAACTGATCGGCCCCTTCGTCTATGGCCGCAGTCAAGTGCTTGATATGGATACACTTCAACGCATCTACACCGATGATCCGAGTGATATTCAAAAACTGCGGTTCTTCTGTGAAGGCGACGCTTACAACTTCTGGGGCATGATCCCCGGCGACACCCATCTGGTTTGCCCCGCCAAAGACGGCCAGTTTTTCCTGCTCGGCACCGACCGCTTGGGCCGCGATGTGCTGTCGCGCATCATCTACGGCGCGCGCATATCGCTGACCATCGGCATCTTCGGCGTCACCATGAGCTTCATTCTCGGTATCGTGATCGGCGGCCTTGCGGGCTACCATGGCGGCTGGTTCGATGCCCTGACCCAGCGCATCATCGAAGTCCTGCAATCCATCCCATCCATCCCCCTCTGGATGGCCCTCGCCGCAATCATCCCAGTGACGTGGAGCCCCATCCTCGTCTACATCGGCATCACCGTCATCCTTGGCCTCTTGGATTGGACAGGCCTCGCCCGCGGGGTGCGATCTAAACTCTTGGCCCTGCGCGAAGAAGATTACGTCCTCGCCGCCCGTCTGATGGGCGCGGGCAGCGCCCGCATCATTGGCCGCCACATGATCCCCGGCTTCATGTCGCACCTGATCGCCTCGGCCACCCTGACCATCCCCGGTATGATCTTGGGCGAAACCGCACTCAGCTTCCTCGGCATCGGGTTGCGCGCGCCAATCTCCAGTTGGGGCATCCTTTTGACCGAGGCCCGCAGCGTCAACATCATCGCACTTTACCCATGGCTGATGTTCCCGGTCATTCCGGTGATCCTTGTGATCCTCGCTTTCAATTTCCTCGGTGACGGGCTACGCGATGCCGCCGATCCCTACAAATAGCCGCCGTTTCAATGAACCGCCTCCCCCTGAACAGCCATCCGCCAAGGTAGACCAAATGAAGCACCCGTTGGAAAATGCGCGGATTCTGATGTACAGCCATGACACCTTCGGGCTTGGCCATCTGCGCCGCTGCCGCACCATCGCGCATGCTTTGGTGCAGGAATACAGCGGGCTGATGGTGCTGATTGTCTCCGGCTCGCAGATCGCAGGCGCGTTCGATTACCGCGCCCGCGTCGATTTCGTGAAAATCCCAAGCGTCATCAAGCTGCGCAACGGCGAATATTCCTCACTTTCGGAACACATCGACGTGCATGACACCATCAAAATGCGCCGCTCGATCATCCGCCACACCGCCGAAACCTTTGCCCCCGATATCTTCATCGTCGATAAAGAACCGATGGGCCTGCGCGGCGAAATCGAAGAAACTCTCGCTTACCTGAAATCCAAAGGCACCACCCTGATCCTTGGTCTGCGTGAAGTGATGGACGCCCCTCGCCTGCTCGATGTCGAATGGAAGCGCAACGATGTGATGGGCAAGATCGAGCGCACCTATGACCACATCTGGGTCTACGGCCCGCCCGATTTCTACGACCCGCTCATCGGCCTCGATGTGCCGCCATCGGTGCGTGAGAAGATGGAGTTTGTCGGCTTCCTGCAACGTCGCTCCGCGCAAGAAAAGCTTTCAGAAAAGCGTCGTGACAGTGATTACTTGCTGGTCACCACAGGCGGCGGCGGTGATGGCGCTGATCTGATCGACAACGTGCTGAACGCCTATCTGCACGACCCCAACCTGACCCAAAAGGCGCTTGTCGTGCTCGGCCCCTACATGCCCGGCGAGCAGCGCACCGAATTTCTGCGCAAGGGCCAAGCCATCCCGCAAATCGAAGTGATCGAATTCGACACCCGCATGGAGGAACTGATTGCAGGTTCGGCCGGCGTCGTCGCGATGGGCGGCTACAACACCTATTGCGAGATTCTGTCCTTCGACAAACCCGCCCTCATCGTCCCCCGCACCACCCCGCGCGAAGAACAACTGCTGCGCGCCACCCGCGCTGCGGAACTCGGCATGATTGAGATGCTACTGCCCGTAGAAGCCGCTGATCCCGCCCGCATGGCAAGCGCCCTGCGCGCGCTTCCGATGCGCCCGCACCCCTCCGACGCTGCCCCCGGCCTGCATCTCGAAGGCCTCACCAACATCTGTCGGCTGGTCGGTGAAGACCTGACCGCCCGCGCCGAACGCCCCAATGCGCAGCGGTTCGCAAAGTGAAGCCAAACCGACCCCGTTTGGTCGTCGTGGTCAAAGGCTACCCCCGCCTGTCGGAAACCTTTATCGCCCAGGAATTGCGCGGGCTCGAACTGGCGGGCCTCGATCTGGTTATCGTCTCACTGCGCCATCCCACCGACAAAAAGCGCCACGCCGTGCATGATGAGATCGCAGCCGAGCTTTTGTACCTGCCCGAATACCTCTACCGCGAACCCCTGCGCGTCTTGCGCGGCTTGTGGACTGCCCGCCGCCAACAGGGCTTTTGGCCCACGCTGCGTGCATGGCTGAAAGACCTGATCCGCGACCCCACCTCCAACCGCATCCGGCGCTTCGGTCAAGCCGCGGTTCTGGTCGCCGAATGGCCCCAAAATGGCGCTTGGCTGCACGCCCATTTCATCCACACCCCGGCCTCGGTCGCCGACTACGCCGCCCAAATTATGCAAATTGGCTGGACCGTCTCGGCCCATGCCAAAGACATCTGGACCTCGCCGGATTGGGAGCTTTCGGGCAAACTTACCCGCGCGAAATGGGCCGTCACCTGTACCGATTTGGGCCATAAGCATCTGCAATCATTTGCGAAAACACCAGAAATCGTCTATCTCAGCTATCACGGGTTGAACCTTGATCGCTTCCCGCCCTACACCACCCCACGCCCCGCCCGCGACGGCAAAAACCCCGCCGACCCGGTGCAAATCGTCAGCGTTGGCCGCGCTGTGCCGAAAAAAGGCTATGACACTTTGCTGCACGCGCTTGCGCTGCTGACAACCGATCTGCACTGGCGCTTCACCCATCTCGGCGGCGGTCCAGAGCGTGAAAGCCTGCAAGCCCTCGCCGAAACACTTGACCTCACCTCGCGCATCCACTGGCAAGGGGCTGTCGATCAGTCCGAAGTCCTCGCCGCCTACCGCGCATCGGATCTGTTCGCGCTGGCCTGCCGCATCACCGCCGATGGCGACCGTGACGGGTTGCCGAACGTGCTGGTCGAGGCCGCAAGCCAAGGCCTCGCCTGCCTCGCAACCAATATCTCCGGCATCCCCGAGCTGTTCACCAACGGCGAAAACGGCTGGCTCACCCCGCCCGATGATGCCGCAGCCTTGGCGCGCGCGCTGGAAACCGCCATCACCCGCCCCGACCTGCGTGCCGACTATGGCCAAGCCGCCGCCACCCAAGTCCGCGCCACGCTGGATTACCATCACAGCGTGAACCAACTCGCCGCCCTGTTCGCCGCCGAAGGCCTGCATCAATGATCGCTTCCGTCTTCTTCTACGTCCAGCACCTGCTTGGCATCGGTCACCTCGCCCGGGCCAGCCGCATCGCGCGGGCGATGATCGACCGAGGGATGAACGTCACCCTTGTCACCGGCGGCTTGCCGGTTGCAGGCTTCCCCGGCCCCGGTATACCCCACATCGCCCTGCCACCGATTGCGGTATCGAACAGCGACTTCTCGGGCCTTCTCACCGCCAGCGGACAGCCCGCCGATGCCGCCTATCTTGATGCCCGCAAGGCCCAACTGCTTGCCGCCTACCATGCCATCAAGCCAGACATCGTGCTGATTGAAGCCTTCCCCTTTGGCCGCCGCCAAGTCCGCTTTGAACTGCTGCCGCTGATCGACGCCATTGACGCCAGCCACCCGCGCCCGGCCTTGGTCAGCTCGGTGCGTGACATCCTGCAACGCAAAGTCAAACCGGGCCGCAATGAAGAAGCCGTCGCGCTGATCAACCGCGCCTTCGATCTGGTGCTGGTTCATGGTGATCCCAGCTTTGCTGCCCTTGAAGACAGCTTCCCGCTGACCGATCAGATCACCGATAAAATCGCCTATACCGGCCTGGTCTGCCCGCCCGCACCGCCGCCGCCCGCCGAGCGGTTCGATGTGCTGGTCTCCGCAGGGGGGGGTGCCGCTGGAAAACAACTGATCACCGCTGCCGTCGATGCCGCCCGCCTGCTGCCAGGCCTCGCGAAATGGCTGATCATCACCGGCCCGAATTTGCCACAGCCCGATTATGACGGCTTCACCGAAAACCAACCCGCAAACGTAACTCTTACCCGCTTTCGCCCCGATCTCGCCAGCCTGATGCGGGGGGCAAAGCTTTCCGTCTCACAAGCGGGCTACAACACCGTCGCTGATGTGCTGATGGCCGGCTGCCACGCCCTCCTTGTGCCCTATGCTACCACAGGTGAGACCGAACAAACCGACCGTGCCGCGCTGCTGGAAAACATCGGTCGCACCCGCAGCCTGACCGAAGCCAGCCTGACCCCAGAAACCCTAGCAACCGCGATCCAACACGAAATCGCCCGCCCGTTGCCAGAGCAAGCGCTACGGATCAGCGTGGATGGTGCCGCGCGCAGTGCCGAGATTTTGTTGAATTTCGTGAAGAATAAGGCGCACGGTTAGTTCCACCCCCTGCAAGTGCTTGTGCTGCGGGCACTTCAATACTCGTTGCACTCCAGAGCGCCGTCCCTTGATACATAAGTAAGCGTCCGGTCTCTGGACCTGTCCCGGTTTCGTTCCGGTCAGGTGCTCATGTTAGGCGGCCTTCTGTTCGAAAGCCACGGGGGATTTCCAGCCAATTGCTGAGTGTCTGCGTCGGGGATTATAGAAGCCGTTTATGTATTCGAAGAGGGCAACTTCGACCTTGCGGCGGCTTT